>JAGOQT010000251.1 GCA_018007255.1 Phycisphaerae bacterium
GCATAGTACAGGGCCGCGGCCACCGGCTCGTTGACCAGGCCCAGCACGCGGAGACCGGCCGCCTGGCCCGCGTCCATGGTCGCCTTGCGCCGAATCTCGTCGAAGTGGGCCGGCACGGAGATCACCGCGTCTTGGATCTCCCCGGCCTCGATCCGGGCGTCCTGCTTGAGCTTCTTCAGGATCAGCGCCGAGAGCTCCGCAGGGGTCCAGTCGTGCCCGTCGATGACCTTGTGGTAGGCGGGGTCGCCCATGTGCCGCTTGATCCAGCGGACCGACCGCTCCGGGTTGAGATATCGGCAATTCAGGGCCTCGATGCCCACACGGATCACGCCCGGATTGTCCTCGTCGAAGTAGATTGCGGAGGCCGTGGTCCGGTCCCCGTCCGCGTTGGGGACAATCTGCGGCTTGCCGATGGCATTGAGCACAGCCAAGGCCGAATACGTAGTTCCCAGATCGATGCCTGCAATGGTCTTCATACCCGTCCTCAAGATTGGGCCGCCGGCACAGGGCAGTCCCGCTCACCGTAAAGCTTCACTCGTGCCGTGCGCACGACTTTCGTGTTCTGATCATCCAGGACGTACTGGTACCCGGGCTTCAGCACGGCCATGATGCAGCCCTTCAGGTCCGGATCCGCGCACGGGGACTTGTCTTGGATCGCCTCGGCCCATCGCTCCTGGCCCCGGAACAAGCTGCCGACCTGCGGCTCGAACTGCTCGACCCCGCTGGACTCCAGGGCGAACAGAAGCTCCTCGCGGACCTCCTCCAGGTGGCAGGTCTCCTCCCCCTCCTGGACCAGCCGGCTGATGCGGTCCTCCAGATTGTCGATGCAGCGAATGACCCTCAGACAGAAGCTCCGGATGATGTTCCAGTCGTACCCGCTCTGGAGCCTCTCGACCCGCTGCTGCTGCTGGGCCGCGTACTGCCGGATCGCCGAGATCTGCTCGTTCAGCTGCTGGAGGGTCTTGTTGAACGGCTCTGCGGCGCCAGGGCCCGAGGCGTCCCCCGCGCTCCGCACGGACAGGACCATCTCCTTGACCTGGGACAGCTTGCGCTCCAGGTCCAGGTTCTGTACGGCCAGGGTCTCCTCCAGATCCGCACGAACCGGCTCGGCCTCGGCCACCGGGCTCGGCTCGGCCTCGAGGGCAGGAGTCGGGGCCGCCTGGGCCAGCGACTCGTCGGGCTCGCCGACCTGAAGACTGGCCGCGGGCCGGGCCTTCTCATCGGCCCACAGCCTCTCGAGGATCTCGTCGGCCACCTCGGCCCCGTTGAGGTGCCCATCTTCCTGCGCCGGGTCCGGGTAGCTCCGCTGGTAGATCACCGGCTCTTCCTCCACCGGAGGGGTGACGCCCTGTACGGCGATCCTGGTGCGCCCCCTGTCCCGTTTGTGAGGCCCGGGCCTTCCGCGCTCCAGGGGGTGGACGTCGTGCTCCTGGGGCTGGGCCGGAGGCGCATCCGCCGGGGTCTCATCGGGCGGCCGATGGATCACCTTGGCGATCAGCCCCCACAGACGTCGGGCCGCCCAGATCGTGCACCTGGCGAGGAACACCAGCACGCACCACGCAAACAGGATCAGGCCCACCAAGGTCAGGACAAAGGAGACGGTCAGGATGAACTCGTTCCTCTCCTTGCCGGCCTTGTAGGCAGCGACCTTGTCCTGCCAATCCTCTCCGTACAGGACCTGGGCCAGATTGGGGGCCGGGGACTCGCCGCCGGCCAGACGCTCCATGTCGGCCTGGAGCCGGGCCGCCTGTTGGACCTGCAGGGTCTCAGGCGAGAGGGCTCGCATTCGATCCAACTCGGCCTTCAGGTCTTGAGGGGGCTCCGTGGACCACCACAGCACAGGCACCTCGGTCTTGGACCGGTTGGCCAGCATGGGGGCGTGAGGGGCCAGGCCCAGTTCCACCCAATCCGGGTCGTACGGCAGGGTCCGGACCAGACCGATCCCGCCGGAGATCAGGAGCACAAGCCCCAGCACAGCATACCGCTTCAACATGGCATGGTTCCTTGACCAATACGCCCAGCCTCCCGGGGCACAGAGTCCGCACCGTGGCGTCCGTCCTGCCAGGGGCTGCTGTGTAAACTATAGGAAACGACCATGCCCTCCTCAAAAGACAGATGCCTCTGACCAGGGCCGAGGTCAGATAACCCTGTCCGTCTGGAGAGACAGGAAGGCCCCTATGGGGTCCTCTCCCCTGTGCGACCGACACGGAGACGCAGGTTGCCTCTGGCGTGGGGTCCGGCCGCCTGCGCAGCGGCGTCTTCGGGCTTGCGCATTGTGTTTCTCGGGCCAAGCGGCTACACTGGCGACCCGATCGATCGTATTGGCAAGGGATGTGCAGATGGACATGAGCCCAAGACGGCAGCGGTACCGGGCAAGGCAAGGGGCCTATGTGTTTGGCCTCCTGTTTTCGGCCCTGGTTGCGGGGTGCGGCGAGCCGTACAAGCCCTCGCTCAGCGAGGACGAGGCCCGCAAGGCCGCAGCCAGGCTGAAACCCGTTCCCCCCCCCATGCTCGCGGTCAGCGGCGAGACCATCACCTTTGACTCGGTCTACAACGCCCCGGTGGCCGGGCGCAGGCTCAGACTGGGGCCGTACCTGACCGCGTTGGCCCGCACGTCGGACCCGGAGACCTTCAGGAAGGAGGCCTTGAGAGAGGTCCAGGCCAGCCTCGAGGTCCTGGTCTACGACACCTTGCTGTACCAACAGGCCAAGCGGGAAGGCGGAGACAAGATCCAGGAGGGCCTGAACAAGCTCGCGGACCGGGAGTGGCGGGAGTACGTTGTACAGAACGGAGGGGATGAGGCCGCCGCAGAGAGGGCGCTTCAGGACGCGGGCACCAGCCGCGCGGAGTTCATGGAACTCCGCAAGAGGGCCGTGTTGACCCAGTACCTGCTCTCCCTGAGGCGGCCCGCGGAACAGCCGATCGGTCACAAGGAGATCGTGGAGACCTACAACCGGATGAAGGACACGGACTTCGCGATCAAGCCCAGGCTGACCTTCCGATCCATCGACATCCAACCCTCGAGGCTCCAGCTGGCCGACCTGAGCACGGACCGATACGCCCAGGCCCAGGCCCTGGCCAGGGACCTGATGGCCAAGCTGGGAGAGGGCGAGGACTTTGCCGCACTGGCCAGGCAGTACTCCGGCGACCCGATGGCCCCCTCCGGCGGGCTGTGGGACTCCGTGGACCCCAACTCCCTGGCCGAGCCCTACGAGAGCCTGGCAGGGCGGGCCATGGCCGTGCCCGTCGGCCAGGTGCAGGGCCCCATTGAGATCGGGGGCCATGTGTTCATCCTGCGGGTCGAAGCCAGGCAGGAACCGGGGCAGAGGCCCCTGTCGGAGGTCCAGGACCGTGTCACGGAGCAGATTCGGCGGGACCGCAATCGCCGGGCCTACGCACAACTCGAGGCCGAGTTGGCCGAGCGGGCCAAGGCCGGCCAGACCGAGGACTTCGTCCGCCGCTGCGTAGACGAGATCGTTCGCAGAAGCCAGGCCACCCCATGACCACCCTGGCCCACGGCATCGATCTGGTGGAGTGCTCCCGCATCCAAGACCTGCTCGGGCGACACGGAGACCGGTTCATCTGCCGCGTCTTCACCCCGGCCGAGATCGCGTACGCCCGATCCGCCCGGAACACCGTCGAGCGGCTCGCGGGCAGGTTTGCGGCCAAGGAGGCGGTCATGAAGCTGATCGGTACGGGCTGGCGGGGCACGATCGCCTGGACCGACATCGAGATCGTCAACGACCCGATGGGCCGGCCCCAGGTGCGACTCTCGGGAGAGGTGGCCCGGATCCTCCGCGAGAAGGGGATCGGCCAGGTCGAGGTCAGCATCACCCACACCGCACAACTGGCCATGGCCTCTGCCCTTGCCCTGGCGCATGCCCATGACGGCCCGCGTGTTTGATTGCATCGTCCTGGGCGGGGGTCACGCGGGCGCGGAGGCTGCACACGCAGCGGCCCGGATGGGGGCCAAGACCGCCCTCGTGACCCTGAGCAGGGACACCATCGCCCAGATGAGCTGCAACCCGGCCATCGGCGGCCTGGCCAAGGGGCAGATCGTACGGGAGGTCGACGCCCTGGGCGGACTGATGGGCCTGGCCGCAGACGCCACGGGCATCCAGTTCCGGATGCTCAACCGGTCCAAGGGCCCTGCCGTTCAGTCCCCCCGGGCCCAGACGGACAAGCTCCGCTACGCCGCCTGGATCCGGCAGGCCCTGGAGGCCACACCCAACCTGACGATGATCGAGGCCATGGTCGACGACCTGGTCGTGGAGGGCGGCCGCGTGCGGGCCGTGGTCTGCGAGGACGGGACGGTCCACAGGACCGGCGTGGTCGTCCTGGCAGCGGGCACGTTCCTGCGCGGTCTCATGCACATCGGGCAAGAGCAGTTCCCAGGCGGCAGACGTAGCGAGCCCAGCGCGGAGAGACTCTCCGGCTGTCTGGAACGACTCGGCCTGACCGTGAAACGACTCAAGACGGGCACGCCTCCCCGCCTGGACGCCTCGACCGTGGACCTCGAGGGACTGGAGATCCAGCACGGAGACCCGGAGCCGGTGCCCTTCTCCTTTCTGAACGACGCCATTTCCAGGGCCCAGATCCCGTGCTGGATCACCTGGACGAATGAGCAGATCCACCAACTGCTCCGGGACAACCTGGACCGCGCCCCGCTCTACACGGGCCAGATCCGGTCCGTGGGACCCCGCTACTGCCCCAGTATTGAGAGCAAGATCCTCCGCTTTGCGGACAAGCCCAGACACCAGGTCTTCCTGGAGCCCGAGGACCAGGCCGTCACCACACTCTACTGCAACGGCATCAGCACGTCGGTCCCCAGGGACGTCCAGCACAGGATGCTCGAGCTGATGCCCGGGACCGCCAAGGCCAGGATCGTGCACTACGCCTATGCCGTCGAGTATGACTACTGCCCGCCCCTGCAGCTCAACCAGAACCTGGAGACCAAGGCGGTCGAAGGCCTGTTCCTGGCAGGCCAGGTCAATGGGACCAGCGGCTATGAAGAGGCCGCGGGCCAGGGCATCCTGGCCGGCATCAACGCGGCCCGCAAGCTGCAGGGACACGAACCCCTGGTGCTCGGCCGCTCCCAGGCCTACCTCGGGGTACTCGTGGACGACCTGCTCACCAAGGAGATCGACGAGCCGTACCGGATGTTCACCTCCCGAGCAGAGTACAGGCTGTCCCTGAGAGCGGACAACGCGGACCGGCGCCTGACCGCCTTGGGCCGCAGCCTGGGACTGGTCGATGACGCCAGGTGGGCAAGATTCCAGAAGAAGCAGGCGGAAATGGACGACCTGCGGGCCCTGCTGCACCGGACTCGGGACAGCCAGGGCAGCCTCTGGGACCAACTCCGCAGGCCCCAGAGCGACCTGGCCTCGAGACTGCCGTCCGATCCGGTGGTCGCACGGTTCGGCAAGGATGTGATGGAGGCCGTGCTCACAGACGCCAAGTACGAGGGTTACCTGGCCAAGCAGGAACGGTTGGTCGCCAACCTCCAGTCCCTGGAGCGCAGGCACATCCCTGTGGACCTGGACTACCGCGCGATACGACACCTCAGCACGGAGGCCAAGGAGAAGCTCTCCCTGTTCAAGCCGCAGACCCTGGCCCAGGCCGCCCGGATCGCAGGCGTCACCCCTGCGGACATCACGGTGCTTCAGGTGCATCTGAAGAGGCTGCAGGAGGACAAGAGAATGGGGGCGGGGCCGCAGAACACAGAACGCAGAACACGGGGCTCAGGATGACAAGGGGAACCTGAGCCACGACGCCGCACTCAGGACGTGGCAGGAGGCCCCTATGCGTGCCTGTCAGGCCATGCCATCTACTCTTCACGGCCCCGAAGGGCGATACAACTCCACAGGCAGCGAGTCCCAGCGCGACCCCTTTGGCTCCTCTCCCCCATTGCCCCCCAATGGCAATGTCCATTCTGGTCTGACAATTACAGCTGTTGGGGTCTGGATAACACACTCCTCACGGACTGCGTTTCGACACCACTTCTCCGTAGCGTAGCACCGCCCTACTCAGAGGCTTATTTCCTATTTCAAGGGCTGCCCCCGTAGTGCGCCCCTTAAAGCAAGACACTTTCATGCGGCAGCGAGGGTGAAAAGCGCAGCCGCCACTTCGCTGGGCGTTCTATAGTCCAACGCCGAATGGATTCGCTGGTGGTTGTAGTACGTAACGT
>JAGOQT010000252.1 GCA_018007255.1 Phycisphaerae bacterium
GGCAGGTGCAGAGGTCTGTTCCGCTGGATAACCGGGTGGCGGCCCTGGTCCGGGGCTATGCAGAGCTTCACCGAGAGGTGGCCGGGGGTGCAGATCCCTTGCTGGTCAGTGAGCGGGGCGGGCCCTTGGGCTACATGGGCGTATACAATCGTGTCCGGCGGATCGGGCAGCAGGCGGGGGTCAGTGGGCTCACTGCCCAGGCCCTGCGGGGCACGTTCATCGTGCGTCAGTTCGACCTGCACAGCGACGTGCTGCGTGTACAGCGACTGGCCGGCCATGCCCACCCCAAGACCACGGCAAGGCACCTGAGTCGGACGATCCAGTGCGATGCATGTGGGGCCCGGGTCCGCGTGGCCGACACGCACCGGATCGACTCCGGACACCGCCTGTGCCCTGCCTGCATGAGGGACATCAGGCAGCCTCGCCCCTAGGTCGGACTGTCTGACCGGTAGGGCAAGCAGGGGGTGGCTCGTTCGCCGCGTCTGACGGCCTGCAGCCAGTACTGCGCCGGCAGTCAGTTCCTTGAGGAATCGCTTCAGAGGCAGGACCCAAATCGGTCCGTCCTTGAGTTCGGCGGTGCCCGTGTACACGCCGTAACCCGCGTACAGGCTCCCTTGCTCAATCAAAAACGAACCCTCAGGGCCGCACATCTGACAGGGTGCAATCGAACCCCGGCTTGTCCAAATGGCAGGTTCATTCCACGGCGCCCCAGTCGTGAGGACTCTGTAAAGCTATTGCAGAAAAGAAGATAGAGAGGCACAGACACTCTGCTTGCTGTGTTGGCACGCAGATTGCTTAATCATTCTGTGGATACAGAATCTGGAAGTGGTTGTCCTGAATCAGGCCTTGCGTATCTTCGATTCTGGCTTCTGGCTTCCGGATTCTGAATTCTGAAGTGTGAATTCTGAAGTGTGAATTCTGAATCATGAATTCCGTGTTATCAAGAAAGGAGGTCGCAGCTATGTGGTTCGATCAATGGTCCCCATTCTTCGACGTGGAGAAGACCCTGGCTGAGATGGACCGGATCCTGGGGGACGTGTCCAGGCCCCTGGAGCTTCGCAGTGTGCCGCGGGGCGCATTCCCGGCCATCAACATCTATGATGAGGGCGGCGTTGCAGTCGTGTATGCGGAACTGCCTGGCGTGAAGGCGCAGGGCATCGACGTGTCGGTCCTCAACGAGACCCTGACGATCAAGGCCCAGCGCAAGGCCGACGAGTCGGACACGGATCGGCACTACCGGCGGGAACGGGTCTCCGGCGACTTCGTACGGACCGTGACCCTGCCGGACCCCGTGAATCCGGACTCGGTCAAGGCCCACTGTGCCAACGGGGTCCTGACCGTGCGCATGGAGAAGGCCGCTCAAGCCAAGGCCAAGAAGATCCAGATCCACTCCTGAATTCCGGCTTCTGGATTCTGAATTCTGAATTCTGAGTTAAGGAGGTGAGTCCCATGACTGCTCAAGATACGCTAGCCAAGAGAGATCAGGCGGAGGTTGTGCGAAAGGACAGAAAGGACGAGGCGGTCTTCTTCAGGCCGGCCACCGACGTGCTGGAGACCAACGATGCGCTGATCCTGCGATTTGACATGCCCGGGGTCAGCAAGGACCGCGTGGACATCACGGTGGAGAAGGGGACCCTGACGGTCACCGGCCACGCGGACAAGGAGCAGGCGGGTCGCTGCGTGTATCGTGAGACCCGGATCGGGGATTACCAGAGGCAGTTCACGCTGACCGAGGACGTGGACGTGGACCGCATCGTGGCCGAGATGCAGGCGGGCGTCCTGACGATCCACATCCCCAAGGCCGAGAAGGCCAAGCCCAAGAAGATCAAGATCGCGGTCGGTCAGTAGGACCGTGAAGATGCGGGCCCATGGCCCATGGGTGAACAGACTCGGGGCGGCATCCAGGTGCCGCCCCTTCCCTTTCCGGCGGTCGCGAGCGGCTTCCGCCCGGGGGGGATTGCGGTACAATACCCGGCTATGCACGAGCCGGACCGGACATACCGGGTGTTCATCAGTGCCGTGGAGCCGAGTGCCGACGTCCACTGCGCGGCCTTGATCACCGCGTTGACCAGGCGCCACCCAGGGGTCCGGTTCGCGGGGATCGGCGGGGACAAGATGGCCGCTGCCGGGTGTCCTCTGATCGACCGGACCACGGACCGCGGGGCCATGGGCCTCAACGGACTCAGGGAGGTGGGCTACTTCCTGGGCCTGCTCAAGCGAATCAAGCGGTCACTTCAGTCCGATCGTCCAGACCTCGTCGTGGTGTGCGACTCGCCGTCGTTCAACTTCCACGTGGCCAAGGCCGCCCGGCGGGCCGGGATCCGGACCGCGTTCTATGTGGCCCCCCAACTCTGGGCCTGGGCCGGGTGGCGGATCGGCAAGCTCAGGCGGACCTGCGACCGGCTCTGCTGCGTGCTCCCCTTTGAGGAGCAGTGGTTCAAGACCCGTGGCGTGGAGGCGACCTTCGTGGGCAATCCCCTGGTCGAGCGTCTGGGCGACCTATCCGGCAATGCCAAGACCTATGCGGACCTGGACCGGCGGCCGTTGCGGATCGGGTTGATGCCCGGATCCCGCACTGCGGAGATCCGGGGCCTGTGGCGGCCCATGCAGCAGATCGCCCTGCGTCTCAGGGCGGATCACCCCCGGGCCCAGTTTGCGGCCGTGGCGGTCAACGACCTGCGCAGGAAGCAACTGCAGGCCGACCAGGTGCCCGGGTTCGAATGCGAGTACTCCATAGACTCGGTATACCGCACCTCGACCCAGGTGGACTTCTCGCTGGTTGCCAGCGGCAGTGCGACGCTGGAGGTTGCCGCGGCCGGGTGTCCTATGGTGGTGATGTATCGGGCCGGCCGCATCGCCTGGAACCTGGTGGGGCGATGGATCACGACCGCCCCGTTCTTCAGCCTGGTCAACCTGATCGCAGGCCGGGAGCTTGTGCGGGAGTTCGTGCCCCACTTCACCTCCATCGATCCGATTGTGGACCACGCCACGCGACTCTTGGCGGACAGGGCCGGGCTGGACCGGCTCAGCCGCGACCTCGTGGCCCTGACCCAGCCCCTGGCTGGAAAGAGGGCCTCGGAGGAGGTGGCTGGGATCCTCCTGGGTATGATGAGCGAAGGGGGTGAAGGCTAGGCCGTCCTGCAGGGGGAGCAGACCCCCCAGCCAGACGGGCGGTGCCTGTCCCGGTATGCGAAACGAGCGGCGGATCACCTCCACGGCCATCCTGGCTATCTTGGGGACCCTTGCGTTCTGGTCCGCGGGGCCCATCTTCATCAAGGCCCTGACCGGCTCCCTGGACAGCTTCACCCAGAACGCCGTCCGCTATGTGGCTGCGTGCGGGTTCGCCCTCCCATTCCTGATGGGGGCGTCCGGACGCAGGCAGTTCGACCGCCGGGTCTGGCGCAAGGCGATCGGCCCGGCGGTGCCCAATGTCCTGATGCAGACCCTTTGGGCCGCCACCTTCTACTACGCAGACCCGGCCCTGGTGTCCCTCCTGTCCAAGACGAGCGTGCTCTGGGTCGCGGGGTTCTCCGTACTCCTGTTTGCCGAGGAGCGGAGACTCCTGGGCAGCGTGCGGTTCTGGGCCGGGCTGGGCCTGGCGATTACGGGGGTGGTGGGCGTGCTGGCCTTCAAGCCCGGCTTCGCCGCCGCGGGGACGAGGGTTGGGATCGCCCTGGCCCTGGGCGAGGCCGTGTTCTCCGCCCTGTACACCCTGTCCATCCGGAGGTGCCTCCAGGATGTGGGCTCTCAGGTCGGCTTCTTCGTGGTCAGCCTCTACACTGCAGCGGCCCTGTGGGTCCTGGCCCTGGTCTGGGGCCATCCTGGCCAGGTCCTTGCGATCGGGGCCAGGGACTGGGTCTTTGTGGTCATCTCCGGCGTAACGGCCATCACCCTGGGCCACACCTTCTACTATGCGGCGATCAAACGGATGGGGGCCGCGATCCCCGCCCTGGTCATGCTGGCCCAGCCATTCGGCGTGCTCATGCTCTCCCGGGTGGCGTTCGGGGAGAGGATGACGGTTGCGCAGATCGGATTCGGGGTGCTCCTTCTGGTGGGGGCTGCCGCCGCGATCTGGGCAAGAGACGATCTGTAGATCGAGCGAGCTCGATCCCTCCCTGCACGGCTCGGCCGTGCACCCGCAATCCCCGTTTGGATCGGCCCGGCTCCCGGCCCAGGGTCCGGGCGTCACTTGGGGATCATGATCATGACCATCCGTCTGCCGGTCAGTGCGCCGGGGCGCTCCACCTTGGCCACGTCCTCCATGTCCTGGGCCACCTGGTTCAGGACCGAATACCCCATGTCCTTGTGCAGCATCTGGCGGCCCTTGAAGATCAGGGTGAACTGCACCTTGTGCCCCTTCTGGATGAAGTCCCGGGCGTGGCCCAGTTTGATGTCCAGGTCGTGCTTGTTGATCGCGGGCTGGAACCGGATCTCCTTGAGCGTGGTGACGTGCTTGGGGTGCTTCTTGTGGGCCTCCCGCACCTTGCGCTTCTGCTCGTAGAGCCACTTTCCGTAGTCCATGATCCGACACACCGGCGGCTCACTCGTGGGCGAGACCTCCACCAAGTCCAGGCCGACCTCTCTGGCTTTGGACAGGGCCAGGTCCGTGGCGACGATGCCGACCTGGGCATTGGCTTCGTCGATCAGGCGGACGGACGGCACCCTGATTCCCCCGTTGACCCGGAGCTTATGCTGGATGCTAATTGTAGATCACCTTACCTTTCTTCAAGAACCCCTCGGGGACGGCGCCTCGAACGGCCGAGGCGGGCATCCGGTTACGAGGTGACCGGATCCGTCTGCTTCGATGCGATCGTGCGCTGGAGCAGGCTCGCGAAGGCGTCCAGGGCCATGGCCTTCCCGTCCTGCCCTCCCCGCACCCGCACATGGACCGTGTTGGACTGGGCCTCCTTGGGGCCGACCACGGCCATGCACGGGGTCTTCTCTCCGTGGGCCTTGGCGATCTTGGCCCCGATCTTCTCATCGGACAGGTCGCTTGCGCATCGCACGCCGGCCTCTCGGAGTTCATCGTCGACCTCCACAGCCCCGGGGTCGAGATCCGCACCATCCACGACATGAGCGACGATCGCCACTTCTGCGAAGTGCACTTCAGCGACGTTCGCGTGCCCGCCGACCTGCAGGTGGGCACACTCAACGGCGCGTTCAAGCAGATCATGCGGCAGATGGAGCATGAGCGCGGCGGCATCGACCGGCTCGTCTCGAACCGCCGGCTGTACCTCGACGCCGTCGCGTCGGCACATGCGACGGGCCGCCTCGCGTCCGACCCGTTGCTGCGTCAGGAGTACGCCCGACTCGAAGGCGGCTACCGGATCGGCCGGTCGCTCGTGCTCCGCGAGGTCCTCGGACAGGCGCCGCCCGGATACTCCGCCGTGACCAAGACGTGGTGCACCGAGTTCGAGCAGCGCGTCGCCGACTTCTGCGTCTCGATCGCCGGGCCGGATGCGATGATCTGGGGACGGACCGCGCGCAACATCTGTTACGCGCCGGGATACACCATCATGGGTGGGACCACGCAGATCCTGCGCAACATCATCGGCGAACGGATCCTCGGCCTGCCCCGCTGACGGGGCCCGCCGCCACATCGTCCGGGGGGACACATGCCAGTTCATTTCAGGACCTGCCCGCTCTGCGAGGCCACCTGCGGTCTCGAGATCACAACCGACGACGACGGTGCGATCACCCGAATCCGCGGTGACCGTGACGACGTGTTCTCGAAGGGGTTCATCTGCCCGAAGGGATCCACGCTCAAGCAGCTCCACGGCGATCCCGACCGCGTGCGCACTCCGCTCGTCAAGCGCGACGGGGAGTTCGTGGAGGCCTCGTGGGCCGAGGCGTTCGACGCGGTCGCCGACGGCCTCGGTCGCATCTGGGCCGACGGTGAACGTGACGCAGTTGCGCTGTACCTGGGCAACCCCAACGCCCACACGCTGGCCGGCACGCTGTTCGGTGGCCAGCTCGTGAAGGCGTTCGGTTCGAAGAACCTCTACTCGGCGTCGACGGTCGACCAGATGCCCAAGCACGTCTCGTCGGGCTATCTGTTCGGCAATGCCGGGGCGATTCCCGTGCCCGATCTCGACCGCACCGACTACCTCCTCATGCTGGGTGCGAACCCCTTCGAGTCCAACGGCAGCCTGTGTAC
>JAGOQT010000253.1 GCA_018007255.1 Phycisphaerae bacterium
CCCCTCAAGGGGTGTATACTGGCCGGGCGTGTCGAGCCATGTGGCTTGCAGGGTATGTTGTCGTGACCATACGAAACGGAGACACTGGATGAGGCCACTTCCTTTTGCCCCGAAGTCATCGATCATCGCAGCCCTGCTGGTGGTCTCTCTGTCCTGGGTCCATGCGGTCTGGGCGGCTGCGGAGAAGCAGTTGGTGCTGCCCAAGACGCCCGGCCGGGGCCGGGCCGTCAATGACTACAACGACCCCAACAGCGAGTACTGTTTCCAGCGGAGTGTTCAGGGGCCGAACGTCGCCATCTTCTGGAGCAAGGAATACGGCTCCGACCCTCTGAAGGTCGCAGACCCGAACAAGACCTTCGATGTGAACCTCATGCTCAGCGAGTGCGAGCGGTTCTACAAGACGTATGTCGATGACCTCAAGCTGGTGGTCAAGGGCAGCTCGATCAGCGACAAGTACAAGCTGGTCGTCCTCGTGATCGGCGGTCCGGGGGGAACGGCCTTCGGCGGCGGAGAAGGCGACATCGGGACCCTGTCCGCACCCGCGACCCGCGTACACAAACAGCCTTACGGCGTGCTGGCCCATGAGATGGTCCACTGCTTTCAGTACCTGAGCGGTCTGGACGGTGCGAGGGGCGGCGGTGTCAGTGCTGAAATGGCGGCCCAATACGGGCTGTGGCAAAATCTGGCGGACTGGATGACCTTCGAGAACTACCACCTCGTCGCCCTCATGGATCAGACCCACCTGGCCTTCGATCACCCGAGCAACATGTATCACACCGCCCAGGTCATGGAGTACTGGGCCTTCAAGCGAGGACGGGATTTCTACGGCCATATGCTCCGCTCCAAAGAGCAGGGGGACGCGGTCACGGTCTACAAGAAGATGCACAACCTGACCCAGGACCAGTTCAATGATGAGATGTTCGACGCCTACCGCAGGTTCATGACCTGGGATATCCCGAGGATAGACAAGGTGGCCAGGCCCTACGCCAACCAGCATCATACGAAGATGAACAAGGCGGAGGACGGGTGGTATCGGATCGCGGAGACGAAGTGTCCCCAGAACTACGGGTACAACGGCATCCGGTTGAAGGTGCCGGCTGCGGGGACGAAGGTGGTCCTGGATTTCAAAGGCATCCTCGCCACGGACCCGAACAGCCCGTCGAGTCCGGACAGGGCAGGGTGGAGATATGGATTTGTCGCCAGCCTGAAGGACGGAGGCCGCGTGTACGGGGGCGTCGGCAGGAACCCGCAGGACACGGCTGCGTTTGAGGTCCCGGAGGACACGGACCATCTGTGGCTCGTCGTGATGGGTGCGCCCAAGGAGCACTCGCCTGCCAGGATGGGAATGGGCAGAGGAAGAAGGGGAGGCGGCACCGCAGGGGGCGCCAGGGGCCAGGCCGAATGGCCCTATCAGATCAGGCTGACCGGCACCAGCCCGGACGACTCCGTCGTTCAATAGCTACGGTGAAAATGATCGGTGACTGTCACCTCTCTTCAGCCCATGCGGCCGATTCAACTTGTAGGGCGTCTCTGTGAGACGCCGAACGGGAGACCGATGCAGGTCGTGTAAGAGGAGGTTTCGTTAGGATGTCTCCAAGCGACGACCCGAACAGAAAAAGGGGATGAGAATCATGACATTGCACCTCTCCACCACGCGCAGGGATTTTCTCAAGGCCTCCTTCATCGGAGGGGCAACGGCCCTGGCTGCCGGGCGTCTGACCTCGTGGGCGGAGGAATCCGCGGCTCCGGCCGCGGTCAAGGCCAAGAGCCGGGTGGCCCTGGCGACCGGGAGCGACCGCGCCAACCTGGCCTTCAAGGCCCTGAAGCCGTTCAGGAAGGAGATCGCCGCGGCCGTCGGCGACAAGCTCGTGGTCCTCAAGCCCAACATGGTGGTCACCGACGAGCCGCTGGCGGCCAGCGCGGCGGCGAACCTCGAAGGCATCCTGGAGTTTCTCAAGTCCATCGGCAGGACCCGCGCGGTCATTGCCGAGTCCACGGCCAGCGGCCCCGCAGCGGACGGCTTCTCCAACTACGGGTACGACAAGGTGGCGGCCACGTACGGTGTCCAGATGGTGGACCTCGACACGCAGCCCTTTGAGACGCTCTACTGCTGGGACGAGACGGACCTGCGCCCCCACCCCTGTCGCATGTCCAAGATGCTCCTGGATCCCGGTCACTTCGTCATCTCCGCGGCCAAGTTCAAGACACACGACCGCGTGGTGGCCACACTCTCCCTGAAGAACATCGTCGTCGGCGCACCGGTCAAGGAACCCGGCGCGACCTGGGGCGGACCCTCGGACAAGGCGATCACGCACGGCGGCGGGTTCAGGGGCATCAACTACAACCTCGCCGCCCTGGCCCCGACGCTGCACCCGCATCTGGCGGTGATCGACGGATACGAAGGGCTTCAGGGCAACGGACCGATCTACGGGACACCCGTGGACCAGAAGGTCTGCGTGGCCGGCATGGACTGGCTCGCGGCGGACCGCGTGGCCGTGGAGCTCATGGGCATCGACTTTGCCAAGGTCGGGTACCTCAATTACTGCGCCCAGATCGGAACACTCGGCCAGGCAGACCTGTCCAAGATCGAGATCATCGGACCGGCCATCAAGGACCACGTCAAGAAGTACCAGTTGCCCGATAACGTGGATGAGCAGTTGATCTGGCAGAGGTCAGGCAGATAGTCATGCCGGACAACAACGCCCGGAACGTCCTGGGCCAGAAACTGATCGTGGACACCGTGGAAGTCCCGGTCACAGCCATGCCGAGCAGCCTGAATGTGCCGCAGATCAGTTGTAGGGCGTCTCTGTGAGACGCCGAATGGGTCATGGCGTCTGGCACAGACGCCCTACAGGAGGTCCCTTCTGGCTGATGCCCTGAGGGAGGTTCACTCGCGATCGTGGCCCTGTCCCCTTCGAGACTCCATCATCGTCCTCTCTCTCAGCAAGCGGCGAAGCCGGCACGGTCGGGCAGTCGCTACAGGTTTCCTCCAACCGTTATCTGTACTCCCCCGCAATCCTCATCGCGGCGTCGATGTCCTTCTCGTTCCTGAAGTGCATCAGGACGTTCAGGCCCTCGGGACCCACCTGATCCAGGAGGGGCCGCAGCTCATGGGGCTCCACCCAGCAGGGCATGACGGACTTGCCTGCCCTGCGGATCTGCCGGTACAGGTCGTACCAGCAGGGGTCCCCTCCCTGGCGATGGCCTTCGCCAGGGGTCCACTGGACGGCCTTGAGCTCCTCGATCTCCAGGATCGCGTCCAGGTGGCGGAGGGCGTCCACCCCGTCCAGGTGGTAGAGGGTGTAGTCGATGCGCTGGCACTGCTGGCGGAGAAAGGGCAGGGCAAACCGCCTGAATGCTTGCTGGGAGATCATGACCGATACGTCGCACTGGAGCTTGGTGACCTTGCCCGGTCCCCAGATCGAGAAGTAGCAGAAGGCCATCTCGCCGTCCTGCTGGATGATCTCGTAGATCCGGTCAAAGACCTGGAAGTACACATCGTTGATCTGGTGGAGCTGGCCCTCCAGCACCTCGGGTCTGTCCACGATATCGATCAGGACCGCCTCCGTGCCCTTGAGCCCGATCAGGGCATCGAGGCCCTCCACCAGGTCCGGACACCCCACCAGGTACCTGCCCTGCGAGACTGCCTTGCAGGCCTTCAGCAGGTCCAGGTGGACCTGCCACCAGGGGTTGTCCTCATCCAGGCGGATCCGGTCTCCGATGTCCGGATTGGGCCTGATCCAGATCGTGTCCTCTGCGCCCTCCAGACCCGCCCCAAGCAGGGCGGACAGGGAGCCCGGCCCCAGGTGGGTGTTGGCCACAGGCAGGATGTCCGCCTTGAACGAGCTCCTGGACAGCCGGTAGTGGAGGTGCCGCGCCCTCCAATCGGGGGCGAACCAGAACTGGGCCCAGTCGCTAGCCGGCTCAGGCGGGGGCACCGCCTCGTGCGGCGGCCCTTCCTTGTCCAGGTGTTCCCACATGCTGATGACCAGGCCCTTGCCTTGCCACCAGTCCAGGTAGTGCCGCTTGGATTCCTCCCAGTTTGCCTTCCAGGTGCGGTTCATGCCTGATCAACAACCTCTCCTACGGATGACCTGGCCAGGCCGCGACAGGGCCTTGTCTCCCTTGAATGGCCCGGGGAGTCCACCAGGCAGTTATCTGTCTGCCTCGCGACTCGGGCATGTCAAATCGGCCATCTCAAATCTCAGATTTCAAATCTCAAATCTCAAATCTACTCCAGCAGGTCCCTGTACTCCGGCTCCAGGCCTGCTTGGTCCCTGATCTCCTGAGAGACCGCAGGGCCGTTGTTCTTCCATTCGTTGCCCGGCCCCGGGGTATTGGAGAAGAACTTGTCCTTCTCCGTCCAGTTGTCCTGGACTCGGATATAGGACGAGTTCTCATCCAGATAGATGTACTGGAAGTGGTTGGGTTCGTGGGCATAGGGGGCCTGCTCCAGGTGGTGGATGCTGTTGCCGCGGATCTCCGTGTTGGGCTGGGGCGACAGCGTGTAGATGCCCCCCACGTCGTACATGTTCTTGGCGAAGTGATGGATGTGGTTGGCCGTGACGCGGTTGTTCCGCATGCAGTTCACGGTGGGCGTCCAGCCCCAGCCGATGGAGATCCCGGAGTAGTTCAGGTGGCTGACCTCGTTGTGCGCAAGGGTGATGTCCCGGGCGTATCCCACGCCGATCCCTACGCATCCCCAGTCCTCGTTGGTGCAGTCCGTGACCCAGTTGTTGGCAATCCGCTCAAACCGGCAGACCTCCCTCTGGTCTGTAGGGTCGTAGGGCAGGTGGGCCTCGAACGCGGCTGCCCCGAAGAAGCCCATCTGGATGCCGGTCCCGCCGATGTCCCTGAACACACAGCCCTGGACCTGGTCGTGATGGGTCCCCCGGATGAAGTCCAGGCCTGTGGCGGCCAGGTGCTCGAAGCGACACCTCTCGAATTGGATGTGGTCCGCGGAGCAGACCTCAACCGCGGCGGGCTGGCGTCCGATCCAGGCCTGATTCTCCAGGTACGACTTGTCGGGCGTGCCGGGCGGGCGGAGCTTGTAGGCGTCCAGGATGAACATCCCCGCCTGCAAGGGCACGTGCCCTGCCCGGGAGGGCCGCAGCCAGGACGCGTGCGCAAAGGCGATGCCGTTGAATTGGACATGGGACACGGGCCTGTCCAGTGTCCCCTCGATCCGGACCAGGGTCTCCAGGTAGGGGACCACGACGCTCGATTGGGCCAGGTCCTCGCCGGGCCTGGGCCAGTAGTAGACCTTGCCGGCCCTCAGATCCTCGTACCACTCCCCTGGCTGGTTCAGGAACTCGATGGCATTGGCCAGGTAGAAGGCGGAGTTGCCGTTCTTGTCCCGCTTCTGGTCTATGAAGGGGGCGGGCCAGGGGTGTTCAAACTCGATGCGGCTTTCGGGCTGACAGAAGGTCACGCAGGCCTTGTCGCCACTCCGCTCCAAGGCCTTGACCCGCAGGATGGCGATGGCCCACCACTGGTGTATGACCAGCTCCATTGCGCCCGGGTCTGCGATGGCCTGGTCCGGCACAGGGATCCACAATGCCTCCTTGGCCTTGTCCACGGAGAGGATGCGGGGAAGCGGGCCGTCGTTCAGTGTGCTGGCACGCACGGCCTTCCTGTCGTTGACCCACATCTGCCTGAACTCCAGGACGCGACCCCCTATGCGCGGGGCCGCAGTCACCCATACCTGATTCTCTGCTGCCTTGGGCAGGCCGGGGACCTCAGCCGAGGGCCTCTCCCAACCCTTGAGGGGCACGCCTCCGCTCAGGACAGGGGCCTCGTTCGGCGCGGCCTGGAGGATGGTGGGGCTGGACTCGGTTCCTGAGTCCTCGGTCCTGAACAGCAGGGGCTCTGCCAGCGAGTAGACGCCGCCTTTCAGGACGATCCGTACGCCCTGGGTCACGGAGGGGTCCTTGAGGCGGCGGAGGTTCCTCGCCCTTCTCTGGGCCATGAGCAGTGTGGCCATGGGCTGGTCCCGACTGCCCGGGGCGTCGTCCGAGCCCGAGGGCGACACCCAGATCTCCGCGGCACACACGGAAGAGGGCCCGGCAGCAGGCCCTAGATGGAATGTACTGCACCCGGGCATCCACCCCAGGAGACCGGGCAAGACCATGCAAAGG
>JAGOQT010000254.1 GCA_018007255.1 Phycisphaerae bacterium
CATCCAGCGGGGGTCGCGGGCCTGGTCCGGCCGGCACGCCCTCCACAGGCGGCCCGGCCAATCCCAACAGGGGCCGGGCTGCAGGCCCAGGGGGGCCAGGGGGTCCCAGCCCGGGCAGCGGCGCAACAGGCCCAGGGGGCAGGACCCCTCAGTTCTTCACCGCGCCTGAGTTTCCGCCCGTGGCCCGGTACGTGCACAGGGCCGCATACCTGCTGTCCATGGGCAGGCCGGCTGCGGAGATCGGCTTGTACGTGCCCACCACGAGCGTGTGGCTGGGCGACACGGCAGCGGACCAGAGCAGCCAGGCCATGGCCCAGAGGCTCCTGGAAAGCCAGCGTGATTTTGACTGGGTGGATGAGCAGGCCCTTTCCTCGGTCCTGAGGCTGGAGGGCAGTGAGCTGAAGAACCTGAGCGGCCAGGGGTACCGCGCCATCCTCATCCCTCCAGTGACCGCGATCTCCAGGGCGGCCCTGGCCAGGCTGGAGGCCTTTGCCAAGGCGGGCGGCAGTGTGGTCTTCCTGGGCCAAGTTCCTTCCATGGTTGTGGGGCAGACCTTCCTCAAGGCGGAGGGCCCGCCCGACCTGGGGTGGGCGACCCTGGAGCCTTCGGGCGAGCTCACGCCCCGCGTGCTGGATGCCCTGCCCAGGCCTGACGTGGCCCTGGACCGGCCCTGTCCGGCTGTGAAGGTCCAGCACCGCCGCTGGAAGGATGCCGACCTCTACTTCTTCTTCAACGAGGGCGATCAGAGGCAGGCCTGCACTGCGAGCCTGACGGGTGCCGGCCGGGTCCAGGTCTGGGACGCAGCCACAGGCCGCATCGAGTCGTTGGCTGGGGCCTTGGTGGAGAACGGCAGGGCCAGTGTCTCCTTGGACCTTGGACCGCGTGAGACCCGATCCATCGTAGTGGGCCCTCAAGGAGGTGCGTCATGAAACACGAGACCTATGATTCGTTTCCGTGGCCTCTGGTCGTTGTCTGCAACCTAGTCGGGCTCTCTATCTACGTCCTTGGATTCCATGTGGTTGCGGGCTTGGGTCTGGCCTGGGGTGTGCTCTACCTCCTGTACTGCGTATGGATGGAGTACCGGGTCCTGCGCACAGGCTGCCGACACTGCGACTATTTCGGCAAGCTCTGTGCATTTGGCAGGGGCAAGGTCTGCTCGTGGTTCTTCGCACGTCAGTCCCCCCAGGCCTTCGTTGAGCGTCAGATCTCCTGGAAGGATCTGATACCGGATTTCCTGGTGTCGCTGATCCCCTTGGGCGCAGGCATCCTCGTTCTGATTCGAAGGTTTAACTGGGGCGTCGTCCTGGCCATGTGCGCAATCCTCCTGCTGGGGTCGGTCGGGACCGGACTGGTCAGGGGCTGTGTGGCCTGCAGATACTGCAAACAGCGGGAGATCGGATGCCCTGCAGAGAGGCTGTTCAGCACGTCCCCACGGCCCAACTAGGCCGAGAGGCCCCTCCGGTCGGTCTCCTATTCTATCGGCTGCGGTCAAATGCTATACTGATGTGGGGGTCGGATGGGGGGTACGACCCATCTGCCCGCAAGGACGACATCATGATCAGATCCATCCCAAAGACCTGGCTGACCGTGGCGATCGGCGCAATGGCCGTTTTCGTGGGCCGCTTGCACGCCCAACGCCAGATGGAGGCCTTGGACCGCGGCGTGGTGGCAGTCTACCAGGGCGCAGGCCGGGTCTACGTGGGATGGCGGATGCTGGGGACGGATCCCAACGACGTCGCCTTCAACGTGTACAGGGACGGTGTGCGCCTGAACCCCGAGCCGATCGCCCGATCCACCAATCTCCTGGACCCGCACGGGGCCCTCACTGCCGCTTACACGGTCTGTGCCGTGGTCGGCGGCGTGGAGGGACTGCCCTCCGATGCTGCCGGCGTGTGGACCCAACCCTATCTCACGGTCCCCCTCCAGACGCCCGAGGGATACGCCCCCAACGACGCCTCGGTCGCGGACCTGGACGGGGATGGGCAGTACGAGATCGTGGTCCACATGACCGGTCGAGGCCACGACAACGCCCACTCGGGTGTCACAGACGAGCCGATCCTGGATGCGTACGAATTGGACGGGGCCTTGGTGTGGCGGATCCACCTGGGCATCAACATCCGTGAGGGCGCACACTACACCCAGTTCATGGTCTACGACCTGGATGGGGACGGCATTGCCGAGCTTGCCTGCAAGACGGCGGACGGCACCACCGACGGTCAGGGCGATGTCCTGGGAGACCCCGCTGCAGACCACCGTAACTCGAGCGGCTACGTCCTGTCTGGGCCTGAGTTCCTGACCCTCTTCGACGGCAGGACCGGGGCTGCCTTGATCACCACGGACTATGTCCCGCCCAGGGGCAAGGTCTCGTCCTGGGGAGACAGCTACGGCAACCGGGTCGATCGGTTCCTGGCGTGCATCGCCTACCTGGACGGCCAGAGGCCCAGCCTGGTCATGTGCCGCGGATACTACACGAGGGCCGTGCTGGTCGCATGGGACTGGAGGGGCGGCAGGCTCACACACAGATGGACCTTTGACAGCGACGACGGGACCCCAGGCAATCGGGCCTATCGCGGGCAGGGAAACCACAACCTGAGCGTGGGGGACGTGGACGGAGACGGCCGGGACGAGGTCGTGTATGGGGCGTGTGCCATCGATGACGACGGCACGGGGCTCTACGCCACAGGCCTGGGCCACGGTGACGCCATGCACCTGTCCGACATAGACCCGGACCGGGGCGGGCTGGAGGTCTGGGGTATCCATGAGAACCCCTCCCACCCGTATGGGGCCAACCTGCGGGACGGGGCCACCGGGGCCGTGATCTGGGGGGCACAGGCCGATGACGTGGGGCGCGGCGTGTGCATGGACCTGGATCCCAGGCACCGGGGCTACGAGTGCTGGGCCTCAGGGGTCAGCGGCCTGTACAACTGCAAGGGGCAGGGGATCTGCAGCGCAAAGCCGAAGTCCTGCAACTTCGGGGTCTGGTGGGACGGGGACCTGCTCCGGGAGATCCTGGACAGCAACAAGATCGCCAAGTGGCAGTGGGACCAGGGCAAGGAGGTCACCCTGGTCACGGCAGGGGGGTGTTCCGCCAACAATGGGACCAAGTCCACGCCCTGTCTATGCGCGGATATCCTGGGCGACTGGCGTGAGGAGGTCGTCTGGCGAACCATAGACAACCGCTCTCTGCGGATCCATACCACCACCCTTCCGACCGAGCACCGGCTCTACACCCTCATGCACGACCCCCAGTACCGGCTGAGCATTGCCTGGCAGAACGTGGCCTACAATCAGCCCCCCCACACGGGCTTTTATCTGGGGGAGGGCATGGACACCCCGCCCAGGCCGAACATCCGGCCTGCAGGTCGCGATCTCAATGCCCGTTGACATCCAACCCGGGTTGGGAAGGCCACCCGAAGATCAAGCCTCGCTTCGCAAGGGAGACAGAGGGGGAGCCTCCAACTGACGGCCTGAGCCATTGTGATTATATGTAGAAGTACGGTATCATAGGTCATATGACAACCATGAGAACTGTGTATTTGAGACAGATAGGAAACATGGGATTGATGTCTCCTGGCTGTGTGACGATCGTGTCCAGGATGTCTGGAATCCTGTGACACAGTCCCTTGTCTGAAAGGCGTGCTAGATGCGAACGGTCAAGACCACCCTATTGCTGTGCCTGCTTCTGTGCCCAGCCCTCTACTTGATCCAGGCGAGCGTGTCAGGCTCCGAGTCCGTGGATGGACTGGATCGTGGCGGCCAAGGGGGCGTGCATGGGCCGGATATCGGCTTCACGGCCGTGGCGACCAGCGGCCAGCACAGCCTGGGCCTGAGGGCAGACGGCTCGATCGTGGCCTGGGGGGACAACACCTGCGGCCAGTGTGACGTGCCCGTACCGAATGCCGGCTTTGCGGCAATCGCGGCCGGATCATCTCACAGCCTGGGCCTTAAGGCCGACGGGTCGATCGCGGCCTGGGGGGACAACTCGTGCGGACAATGCAGTGTGCCGTTGCCCAATTCCGGCTTCGTCGCGATTGCAGCAGGGGCCTCGTACAACCTGGGTCTCAAGGCCGATGGCTCGATCGCGGCCTGGGGATACAGCAACGGCACCGGGTCCGGTACAGCCCTGCCCCATATCAGCCTGGCCGCCATGGAGGCCGGTGTAACGCGCTCCCTGGCGATGGAGGCATTGCCCATCTCGGCCTTCGTGTACCAGGGCATGCTGGTCGACGGCGGCGTGCCACTGAACGGCCCGCACGACTTCCTGTTCAGGCTCTATGACGGCCCCTACGATGGGAACCAAGTGGGGGGGCTGGTCTGGCTCTCCGATCTGGAGGTGGTGGACGGTCACTACACCGCTGAACTGGATTTCGGCCGCAACGCCTTGGGCAGCCAGACCCCATGGCTGGAGATCTGGACCCGTCCGGGTCTCAGCGCAGGCCAGTTCACGCCCCTGGCCCCGCGTCAGAAGGTCTCGCCCGTGCCCTATGCCCTCTACGCCCCGTCCGGTACGCCCGGTCCGCGGGGGCCCAGTGGCCAGGACGGTGACCGAGGTCCCATGGGACCCGAGGGGCCTATGGGGCCTGCAGGGCCCCGGGGGCCGCAAGGCGTCATCGGTCCCCAGGGGCCGCAGGGTCCACCCGGGGGGCTGATCATGGAGACCACGACCAGCGACCCGTCCAACCCGTACACCGGCCAGATCTGGCTGAGGACGGACCTGTAGCAGGGTCGGATGCGATCAGACACGCCGCTCCATCCACCGGGAGGCAAGACGAATCATGGTCCACGTCCCCAGAGCCCAAGGCATACGGTTCGCTGCGCTTGCCCTGACGGGGTGCCTCGTCATGGCGGCCCTTGCCCAGCCGTGTGCAGGGCAGGACGCATTGGAGGACCTGGTGGCGCGGGCGACGACGATCGTGTGGGGCCAGGTGAGCGGTACCGAGTCCCGCTGGCAGTCCGACGAGCGTGGTCGGCACATCTACACCACGGTGGCGATCTCGCCGGTCTTTGCGTCCGTCAAGGGACAGGTTCAGGGACCTCTGTCGTTCGAAGTTGTCGGCGGGACTGTCGAGGGGATCACGGAGTCTGCGAGCCATGTGCCGGCCTTTCACGAGGGAGAAGAGGCGGTCGTGTTCCTGACGGGCGACCCGGTCCGCTTGATCGCAGGGCGTTCCGGCAAGGTCCGTGTGTACGACGGCAGGGTCTACTGGGCCGGGAGCGGCCTCCCTGTGGAGGCCTTCCTGGAGGGCCTGGACCTGATTGCAGCGGGCCGATCCGCAGAACCTGTCTGGAGACGGGAGGCCCAGCGGCGGGTGCGGGACGTCTCGGCCGGACGGCCGGTCATCCACAGCATCACACCGGACAGGGCCTCAGCCGGCACGGACACCGCGATCACCCTCACGGGCAGCAACTTCGGGGATGCGGGAACAGTGGAGTTCTCCCCCGGGATCGCGGCTGCGGAGGTCTTGTCATGGACGAACGAGCGGATCGTCTGCACGGTGCCTTCCGGCGGGGGCAGCGGGTCGGCGGAGAGCGGCCCGGTTACGGTCACGACGAGTGCCGGCACCAGTGAGGGTCAGATCTTCCGCGTGACCTTCGGATACGGGCAGGTCAAGTGGCTGGGTACAAGCCCAACGGTCCGTTACTACATCAACGAGAATACGCCCGACTGCACGGGCGAGGCGGACGCAGTTCAGCGGGCCGCGGGCACGTGGCAAGGCGGGTCTGGCGGGGCGATCTGTCTCGAGTACGCGGGCAGCCATGAAAACACCGCGCCCGACCTGTACAACGGCAGGAGTGAGGTGATGTGGGGCGACACGGACAGCCTCGCCACGGCCTACTGCAAGTACAACCCCCGGACCGGCGGTATCCTGGAGTGCGACATCGTGTTCGACGATTCCTACACCTGGAGTGTCGCAGACAACTGTCCTTCCGGGAGCTTCGACGTGGAGTCCGTGGCCCTGCACGAGTTCGGACACGGGCTCCAGCTCCTCGACCTGTATGGGGATGTCGGCGACGGCGAGTACGACGGGGCCAAGGTCATGTTCGGCCGCATCCGCTCCGGGGCGGACAAGCGGGATCTCCACCAGGATGACCAGGACGGTGTGCAGT
>JAGOQT010000255.1 GCA_018007255.1 Phycisphaerae bacterium
CTCCCCGTGGCGGGGGTGTATGAAGGCAGTCTGAGCAACGGGGGCGAGGAGATTCGGCTGGAGGATGCGATCGGTCGGGTGATCCTGGACTTCGAGTACAAGGACGGGTGGTACAAGAGCACGGACGGCCGGGGACACTCCCTGGTCCTCCTGCAGCCCGAGACCGCAGATCCCAGCGCACTGGGCGACAAGGACTCGTGGCTGGCCAGTCCGGAGTTGGGCGGGTCTCCAGGGCGCGGCGATCGTGCGGGCTGAAGACCTGGAACGGGCCGGACCGGGCCGGCCGCGCAGGGCCTGGTCCGCGGCGGGCCCCCAACCACAACGCAGCCATGCCCGCGCACTGCGGAGGACCCCGCCGAGGTCGCCCTATCTGCCTGATCCTATTGATTTTGTGGCCGTTTTCTTGGTATAATACACGGCTGCTTTGTGTGGGTGTCTCAGGTCTTGGCGTGCAGGAAGGGTGGCAGCTTGAAGGACTCCCCAGATCGGTGTATGTGTGTCCGCCGCGGTGTGTGCGCATGGCCCTCCATTGCAGTGTGCCTATTGCTTGCAGGTCTGGTCCAGGGCCAGTCCGTGGTCATCAACGAGGTCCAGGCCCAGAATGACCACACACTGGCGGACGACCTGGGCGAATATGACGACTGGATCGAGCTGTACAACCCCAGCGCACAGGCGGTGGACGCCGCAGGCCTGTGGTTGAGCGATGACCCTCAGGATCCAAGGCAATGGCAGATCCCCACAGGCAGGCCGGACCTGACGACCCTCCAGCCTCGGGGATTCCTCCTGATCTGGGCCGATGGTCAGACCGATCAAGGGCCCCTGCATGCGGGCTTCAAGTTGAAGGCCTCGGGCGAGTCGATCGGTCTGTTCGGCCACAGTGGCGTCCCTCTCCTGGACCGTGTGGTCTTCCAGTCCCAGGAGGCCGACCAGTCCTATGGCCGAATCCCGGATGGGGGGCCCTCCTGGCAGGTCGCGGCCCAGCCCACCCCAGGCAGGTCGAATCTGGGCCTCGGCGGCCGGGTGGTGATCCACGAGATCCTGTTTCACCCGTATCAGGTGGTCCATCAGCCTGAGGACCTTGCAGCCGAGTTCATAGAGCTGCTCAACACAGGGGCCGCACCGGTAGACGTATCGGGGTGGCGGTTCTCCAGGGGCCTGGGCGGATACGTGATCCCCGAGGGCACGGTCCTGGCAGCAGGCGGTTTCCTGGTTGTGGCTGCAGACGTGGGACGGTTCGGCCAGTTGTATCTGGGCGTGACCGGTGTGGTCGGGGGATGGTCGGGCAAGCTGGCCAATTCCGGTGAGACGATCGAGCTGGTGGATCGCGTGGGCGTGCTCATAGACCGGGTGACCTACTCGGACGAGGGGGACTGGGCTGTGCGGGAGCGCGGTCCTGTGGATCGCGGCCATCGGGGCTGGCAGTGGTCGGACCTGACCGATGGGGGCGGCCATTCCCTGGAGCTGGTCAATCCTGCACTGCCCAACGAGCACGGTCAGAACTGGGCTGCCAGCACCCTGGCCGGGGGCACGCCCGGCAAGGCCAACTCCGTTGCAGAGGCGGACAGCCCGCCCCTGATCCTGGAGGTCAGGCATGACCCGGCCATCCCCAGGTCCTCAGACCAGGTCTGCGTGACCGCCCGCGTGCTGGACGAGCTGGCCACGGGCATGGAGGTCGTCCTGATGTACCGCGCGGACGGGGAGCCGGGCTTCGCGGCCCTGCCCATGGCCGACGACGGGATGCACGGGGAGGGCCTGCCGGACGACGGGGTGTACGGCGCACACATCCCGCAACAGACGGACCACACCGTCATGGAGTTCTATGTCCAGGCCCGGGACGCGGCAGGCAGGGCCCGCACCTGGCCTGCGCAGGCCCATGTGGACGGCGTCCTGCAGCAGGTGACGAATGTCCTCTATCAGGTGGACGACTCGTTCGATCCCCAGGCGGGGTGGGTGGCGGGCAGCCAACCGATCTACTACCTGATCATGACCGAGGAAGAGCGGGCGGAGCTGGCCGACATCGGGGCGGCCGACAGCGACGGGGACCACCTGAGCGACGCCCAGATGAACGGCACGTTCATCTGCCTGGACGGAACGGGCATGGACCTCCAATACAGCGTGGGCCTCCGCAACCGCGGGCACGGCACACGCGACGAGCCTCCCAACAACTGCCACGTGCACTTCCCGCACGACCGCCCCTGGAGGGGCAGGACTGCATTCAACTTCAACACCCGCAACACCCATGCCCAGGTCATGGGCTCCGCGATCCACCGCATGGCGGGCATGGCCGTGCCCGACGCAGTGCCCGTACAGGTGCGGATCAACGGCCGAAACCTGGCCACAGCGGGCGGCCCTATGTACGGCGTGTATGTGGGCCTGGAGGCATTCAACGATCAGTTCGCCGAGGTCCACTTCCCGGACGACCCTGAGGGCAACCTCTACACCTGCTTCCGCCTGGACTCGGGGGCAGACGAGGCGGATCTGTCCTACGACGGGGACGATCCGGCAGCCTACCGCAACCGGTACTTCAAGGCCAACAACGAGGCGGAGGACGACTGGACCGACCTGATCCACTTGGTGGATGTGCTCAACAACGCCCCTGAGGAGACCTACGTACAGGATGTCGGCCTGGTCATCGACCTGTCCCAATGGCTCCGCTACATCGCCCTGGATTCCCTCTTCGCGAACAATGAGACGGGGTTGAACCTGGGTATGGGGGACGACTACTTTATGTACTGTGGGGCCAAGGACCCCCGCTTTGTCCTGGTTGCGCACGACCTGGACACGGTCCTGTGGCAGGGAGGCCACGGTCAGATCGACCAGAGCATCTTCTCGGTCGTCACGGGCGTGGGCCAGTCGGGCCGGAACGGTGTGGACGGATTGAAGCGGCTCCTCAGCCACCCGGACGTGATCCCGCTCTACTACCAGGCCTTCCTGGACCTCATCCAGGACTGCTTCAACCCGGAGCGGCTGGATCCCCTGTTTGACCAGGTGGTGGGTGGATTCGCATCCCAGAATCGCATGACGGATATGAAGCAGTTCGTGCGGAATCGGACCGCAGCGGTCTTGGCCCAGATCCCGCAGGCCATCTCGGTGACCACGGCCCCAGACCTGCAGGGGGATCTCCCGTACACGACCTCGAGCCAGGTCTCCCTGGCCGGACAGGCCCATGCAGCCAAGACCCGCCGGGTCACGGTCAACGGAGAGCCCGCTGTGTGGTCCGCCAGACACGCCACCTGGTCCGCGGACGAGGTCCGCCTCATGCCCGGCATCAACCGGGTGGTCATCCAGGCCCTTGGCGTGGACGGCGAGGAGGTGGATCGTTCCAGCATCGACATCTGGTCAGACACCGGGGCCATGACCATCAAGGCGGGCGGCCCGCTCCTTGCGGACGAGGTCTGGACCGCGGCTGCAGGTCCCTATCGGGTGACCGGCACGATCACCGTCCCTGCGGGCAGGACCTTGACGATCCAGGCGGGCACGACCGTGTTTCTGGACGGCGACTGTGGGTTCGTCGTCCAGGGCTGTCTCGTGGCCCAGGGCTCCGAATACGCGAGGATCCGACTGACCCGGCGGCCGGGGACCACGGACACGTGGGCCGGGCTCCGATTCGACCACACCCTCCAGGGGAACTGCCTGGCCTGCGTGGATATCGAGTACGGCGACAGCCAGGGCCTGTGCACGGACGTCCAATACTCACGGGTCCTGATCGATCACGTGACCTGGGGGCAGACGGATGCGACAGTGCTCGAGCTGAATCACCCCACGGTGGTCGTTCGGGACTGCGTGTTCCCGTCCGTGGGCGGCACAGAGCCGGTGCATGGCAAGGGTCTGACCGGCGAGGAGTGCCTGATCTTCGAGCGGTGCACATTCGGCACGGCCACGGGCTACAACGACATCCTGGACTTTGCAGGCGGCCTGCGCCCGGGTCCGATCCTGCAGGTGTACGACTGCCTGTTCCTCGGTGGGGCCGATGACGGCCTGGACCTGGACGGGGCCGATGCGCACGTGGAGGGGTGCGTGTTCACGAACTTCCGCAGCTCGGAGAACGAAAGCAGCTCCAATGCCGTGGCCACAGGCCAGGACGGGGGCCACGCCTCCGAGGTCTGGGCGGCGAGGAACGTCTTTGTCGACAACGACCACGCGGCGCTGCTCAAAGAAGGTGGGTTCCTGTTTGCGGAGAACAACACCTTGGTCCGCAGCGGCCTGGCGGCCATCCAGTTCGGCGAGCCCGAGGGGACCGGGTCCGGGCTGCCCGGCCGGGGCGCTGCGATGACCAACTGCCTGTTCTGGGACAACGCGTCCGTGTTCGAGGACTACTTCCAGGAGCCTCGGCCCGCCTACGGCCCCAATCAGGTGACGGTGGACTGGTCCGTCCTGCCTGCGGCCTGGCATACGCTCGGGCAGGGCAATTTGGACGCGGATCCGCTCCTTGTGGGTGCGGAAGACCTCCACGTGCAGCCGATGTCCGCTGCTCGCGGGGCCGGGGCCTGGGGGTTGGACATCGGGGCGGATGTGCCTGCCGGCGCAGCGGTGTCCGGGGAGCCCGGGCCCGTGACCCATCGGACCCAGGCGGTCCTGACTGTGGGCGGCCCGGGCATCACCCACTATCGGTACAGCCTGAATCAGCTGAACGGTCCGTGGAGCCAGGAGACCTCCGTGCAGGTGCCGATCCAGTTGACCGGCCTGCAGCATGGGGATGCGTACACCGTGTACATCCTTGGGCGGAACTCGGCGGGTCGATGGCAGGAGCAGCCGGCCGCATCGCGGACCTGGACCGTAGACACCTCCTATCGCCGCCTGGTGATCAACGAGGTCCTGGCGGTCAACGAGTCCGTGCTCGATCACGAAGGGACCTTCCCGGACCTGGTGGAGTTGTACTACGACGGTCCGGGCCCGCTGGACCTGTCCGGGATGAGCATGACGGATGACCCCAATGTCCTGGGATTCGTCTTCCCTGCCGGGACCCGCATGACGCCCGGTCAGTACCTGGTCCTGTACGCGGACAGCGACCCCGAGACCTCCGGGCTCCACCTGGGGTTCGCGTGCAGCAGTGAGGGGGAGGGCGTGTATCTGTATGACCGCAGCGGCAACCTCCTGGACTCGGTCGAGTTCGGTCTGCAGGTGCAGGATCTGTCCGTAGGCCGGGTCGGGCCAGACGGGCAGTGGCGCCTGACCGTGCCTACCTTCGGACAGGCCAACCTGGCCTGCCCGCTGGGCGATCCGGGGGGCGTGAGGATCAACGAGTGGCTGGCCCATGGCGAGGTCCGGCTTGCAGACGACTTCGTCGAGGTCTTCAACCCGCATGCCCAGCCGGTGGATCTGGGGGGCTGGACACTGACCGACCGCATCCTTGCCCAGGCCGGTGAGCACAGGATCAGGCCGCTGACCTTCGTCGCCGGAGGCGGTTACGCCCTGTTCTGGGCAGACGACTCCAGGGAGCCCGGCCATGTCCCGTTCCGCCTGTCGTCCGCCACGGGGGTGATCCGGCTGGTCGACGACCGGGCGAAGGAGATCGACAAGGTCCTGTACGGCCCGCAGACCACGGATGTCTCCCAGGGCCGTATGCCGGATGGCTCTACTGTGCTGGCGTTCCTGTCTCTTCCGACGCCTGGGACGACCAATCCCCTGACGCCCGAGTTGTTCACGACCACGGTCGTGCTTGTGGGCGAGGCTGCGGACAAGCGGGTCCTGGTCCCCACCGGACCGATCAGCGAGGACTGGAAGGGCGGCGGGGCCTTTGACGACTCGACCTGGTCCCTGTGCACAGGGGGGCCGGGCGGGGTGGGTTTCGAAAGGGGCAGCGGCTACGATGACCTGATCACGCTCGACACCGAGTCACAGATGTATGGAAATGGCAACAACACCACCTGCTATGTCCGCATCCCCTTCAGCGTGGATGGGTCCGTCCTGCCCCGGATCGACGGCCTGACGCTCAAGATCCGCTGTGACGACGCCTTTGTGGCCTATCTCAACGGCCAGGAGATCGCCCGGGACAACTTCACGGGCACGCCTGTCTGGAACTCACATGCGGACGGCGCCATATCCGGCGATTCCAGCGTGGAGGACTTTGACGCCTACGTGGACCTCACACCGCTCC
>JAGOQT010000256.1 GCA_018007255.1 Phycisphaerae bacterium
CGCCGCCGGCGTGCCCAGGAGGTCCATCTGAAGGGGGTCCAGCCGGACCTGGCCCTCGAAATGGGTCTCCCAGGGTCCTTGCGCTGGCCTATCGATGTGGATCCTGCCCTCTGTCAGGCAGACCAGGCCGGACGGATCCCATCGGCCCACCGATTCAGCGAGGGGGCCCGGCAGGGCCTGTTCCAGGGTGGTATCCACCCGGATGTCCTCGGCCGTCAGGCCCAGGTCCACAGAGGTCACCCCCAGCTGCCCCATCTCCAGGGAGCCGCTGGCCTGGACCAGACCCGGTGGGGTGTTCGCGTCCGGCCTGGCCCGCAGCCCCTCGAGCAGGATCCGTTCGGGGGTGACGGTGATGGTCCCGGTGAGGTCACGCAGAGGATAGGGAAAGGCATCGGCTCGGATCCGGTTCTCCAGGCACTGGACCTTCGCCGTGACCCTCAGGGGTGCCAGGGGACCGGCCTTGTCCAGGTCCGCACCCACGTCGACCAGGCCGGACGGGTGGAACCGCTGGACTGCTTCCCGGCTCGAATCCGGAAGCACGGTCAGGAGGTCTTCTACCGGGACCCGCTGGGCCTGCACAGTCCAGCGATCGCCTGCAGAGGTCGCGCCTTGGCGAAGGGCCGCTTCCCCGCTCAGGCACACGGCCGCCTGGCCGTAGAGACAGGCCAGGTCCTGGACCGTGACGGAGCCGGGCGTCAAGACGGCCCGGCCGTTGGAGTGGGTCAATCGGACACGCCCCTCGAACACACTGAGAGACACGTCCTGGAGCGAGACCTCTGCCCGAAAGCCGACGTGGTCGGGTGGGGGTTCGTTCAGATCCGTGAAGACCTTGATGTGGGCGTCCGCGGAGCCGGCCATCTTGAGCGGATCGTAGGCGGATCGGCGTGAAGGCCCCAGAGATGCGGCCAGGGTCTCATCCAAAGGCACGGCCTGCGCGCGGATGGTCAGGTCATAGGCCGGGCTGTTGGAATCCAGTCCTGCCACGGTCCCGTCCAGACGGATCGGCCCTGTCCCCTCGGCCTTGGACACGAGGTTGGACAGGACCACGCGGTCCTCCTCGAAGAGGATCTCGCCCGTCAGGTTCGTCAAGGGATAGGGGAATCCGGCGTATGTGGCTGCGGTCTCAAGCGGCTTGACGAGGAGGGACTCCCGCATGCGAAGAGCGGATTGGCGCTGGGCCTCGTACTGCACGGCGATGGTCCCATGGGGATCGAAGGCCGACCAGACCGACCTCTGCCTGGGACTCAGGGCGTCCAGCAGATCCTGGTCGAGAGGCATACGGGTGCTCGCCACACGCACCTCGTACTGCCACTCCGGGCCCGCGCTGCTCGTCCAGAAGTCGATGAGGACCTCCACGTCCCCATGACGGCCCGCCAGTCGTTTCGTCTGGAAGCTGTCCTCCGTGAACGCGATCTGGCCCGTGACGTGGTCCAGGGCATAGGGGAAACGACGGTCTCGGATGGAGACATCCGTACACTCGATCGTCCCCTGGCAGCGGCTCTGCATGAGGCGACTGAGATTGCCTTCGGCCCGGACCCGAATGTCCGCCTTGCCGGAGGGATCGAATCGGCCGAAGAACTTCTCGATGCGGGCCACGGGGTTCGACGGACCCAGAAAGGCGGACTGGATCAGGGCGAAGACGCTCGCGTCCGGGCTGTGCGAGCTGAACAGGTCCCTCACGCTCGCCTCGAGGGTGTAGTCGCCGCCCACCGCATAGCCCAGGTCCAGCGCCATGGTGTTCACCGCAAAGGCCTGCTCCGTGGAGGGGGCCTCCCTGGACTTGAGCCCGCCCGTGATCAGGACCCGGCCCGGACGCCAGGTCCCACTCAGGACGCTGCAGCCCAACCCGGGCAGGATCTCCTCGGTCGTGACCTCGAACGTGTAGCCTCGGTCCGTCCTGCGGTCCAGTGTGAAGTGGGCATCGACAGGGATGGCCGCCACTTCCACCTCTCGGCCTGCGGAGAGCCTGACGTACCGAATCATGCCCTTGGTCAGGTGGATCTCAGGCATGCCCCGCCGCCCGGTTGCCGGAGGGACCGTGAAGGCGACTGTGCCGATGTTCCATTGTCCGGTGTCCTGGTCCAGCCGTGCCTCCAGCACGAAGTCCTGGATGGTCAGACCCTTCACCCGGGGGCGAAGCAGGAGCAGACTCCAGAGGCTGAAGCGGACGTGGACCTGCCCGGCCCTCAGGATGGTGCTGTCAAGGGTGTGCGGATCACGAGGGTGGATCGTGAGGTCGCGGATGACCACGGACCCTGTGGGCCGGACCTTGAACGACGCGCAGGCCAGGGTCGTGCGGGTCATCCGCTCCACCTGCGACAGGGCGATCTGGGGCAGGGCTTGGGCCAGTCGGAAGGCCATCGCCGCCAGGACCAATGCCCATACGCCCCCGACCAGGGCCCATCGGAGGAACGACGGCCCCTTTCTCCGGTCAGGAACTCTCGTCGTGGTTGTGTGGGCGGCCATGGTCCTGGCTGGCAGAGCGCGGTGTCGTCCGCCCTGCACCTTAGGCCCTGAGGGCCTTGTCCGCGATGTCGCGACGGTAGTGGGCGCCGTCAAAACGGATGTGGTCTACAGCCTCGTAGGCCCTGGCCTTGGCCTGGCGGAGGTCCTTTCCCACAGCCGTCACGCCGAGTACGCGGCCCCCGCTGGTCAGGACGGCTCCGTCGCGGAGCACGGTGCCCCCATGAAAGACCGTCACGTCCTTGAGCTGAGCCGCCGCGGGCAGCCCCAAGATCGGTTTGTCCTTCTGATAGTCGCCTGGGTATCCCCCGGACGCCATCACGACGCACACGGCCGGGCGAGGGTCCCACGCCAGTGTGATCTCCTCCAGTCGCCCGTCGCAGACCGCCAGAAACACCTCCAGCAGGTCGTTTTTGAGGCGGGGCAACAGGACCTGGGTCTCTGGATCGCCGAACCGGACATTGAACTCCAGCACGCGGGGTCCGCCCGGTGTGATCATCAGCCCGACATACAGGACGCCCTTGTACGGGGTCCCGTTGCGGCCCATCCCGTCCACGATGGGAACCAGGATCTCGCGGGAGATCTTGTCCATCATGGCGTCGGTGACCACCGGAGCCGGGCTGTACGCGCCCATGCCCCCCGTGTTGGGGCCCGTGTCCCCGTCTCCGACCCGCTTGTGGTCCTGCGACGACTCCATGACGTAGATGGTCCGGCCGTCCACGAAGGCCAGGATCGAGGCCTCCTCACCCAGGAGCTTCTCCTCCACAACGATCCGGTCGCCCGCCGGGCCAAAGACCCTCTGGACCATGGTCTTCTCTGCAGCCAGGATCGCGTCCGACGGCTCCTCGCAGACAAAGACGCCCTTGCCCTTGGCCAGCCCCGCGGCCTTGACGACCACCGGCTCGTCCCGGCTGGCGATGTAGGCCTTGGCGTCCGGGAAGCGATCGAAGATGCGGCCCTCCGCAGTGGGAATCGAACAGGACCGCATCATCTGCTTGGAGAAGGCCTTGTCCGCCTCGAGCTGGGCGGCCCCTGCGGAAGGTCCAAACGCCCTGACCCCGGACCGCTCCAATGCGTCCACCAAGCCGAGCGACAGGGGCTCTTCTGGACCCACCACCGCCAGGCCCACGTCGTGTCTCTTGGCGAAGTCGACCAGGCCCGCAATCTCGGTGTCCGGGATCGGCACGTTCTCGCCGCACTGGGCCGTGCCCGCGTTTCCGGGTGCGATGTAGAGCTTGTCCAGGCCTTTGGACTGCCTGAGCCTCCAGGCGATCGCGTGTTCACGCCCGCCACTGCCGACCAGAAGCACATTCATGGATCACCCCTGAACCAAGGACCACGGCCATTCGAAACGATGGTGGGGTCCCACTCTACCAGACGAGCAGGTCGCCCTCAAGGGGATTCGACCGGTGGACGAACCCCGGCCGGCCCCGCCTCCGCAGGCGAGCTCCACGGGCAACACCCGACCCCGTCGTCAGAGCGTGAGGGCCGGCGCAACACAGAAGACGTACGCGAGCGGGGCCGTCCCCGTGTTGACCACGTTGTGCAGGGTCTTCGGGGGGATGTAGGCGACCTTGCCCTGGCCGACTTGGAGCGATAGGTCCTGGCCGATCTGGAGGGTCCCCTGGCCGGACAGGAACACCAGGACCTCCTCGCGGTCCTCGGTGCTGTGTTGGCCGCAGGCCTGGCCGGGCGCAAGGTGCACGCGCCCGGCCTTCATCCCCAGGCTGTGCCGGCCGGGCTCCACGAGCCTCTGGTAATCCCCGGTCTGCATGAACTCGACCACGATCGCGCTGGGCACGGCCATCGTCTACTTGATCTCCTCGTCGATCCAGCCGAGGAGGTCCTTGACCTCCGGCAGGCTGATGTCGCCCATATGTGCGATGCGGAAGGTGATGTCCTTCAGCCTCTTGTAGCCGTTGCCGAACACGGTGTTATGCTTCTTCTGGATCGCGGCGATGACCTCGGCCACCTTGACGCCTCGCGTGTTCTTGACCGTGGTCAGGGTGTTGGAGGCGTACCGGTCCTCACAGAAAAGGGCGAACCTGGACTTGGCCCAGCCCCGGACCGTGTCGGCCATCTCCTTGTGCCGCTTCCACACGTTCTCCATGCCCTCCTGGACCAGCTTCTCCGCCTGGTAGCGCAGACCGAAGATGTGCGGAATGCTCGGCGTGACCAGGGTCTGGTGCTTCGCCGCGGCCTCGGCCCACAGCTCGAAGTTGAAGTAGTAGCCGCGATCCGGAACCGTCTTGCTCTTGTCCAGCGCCCGCTGGCTGACCGCCGCCACCGCGAATCCGGGCGGCAGGGCGAAGGCCTTCTGCACGGACGCGAAGGCCACGTCCCATCCGAGCCGGTCGAAATGCAGGGGCATGCCCACCATGGCGCTCACGGCATCCACAAAGACCAGGACATCCGGGTACTTGGCCTTCATCATCTCCGCGATCTCGTACACGGGATTGATGAGCCCGGTGCTGGTCTCGCTGTAGACCAGGGTCACTGCGGCGTACCCGCCTGCGGAGAGCCGCTGGTCGATCATCTCCGGGGTGATGGCCTTGCCCCAGTCGACCTTCAGGAGGTCGACCGTGCGGCCGCAGCTGGCCGCCACTTCGCCCCACTTGTCGCTGAACGCCCCGCAACAGGTGGCCAGGACCTTCTCTTCGGGCCGGATGCAGTTCCGGATGCACGCCTCCCAGATCCCCGACGCGCTGGACGTGGAGAGGAACACGTGTTGTTGGGTGAACAGGATCTTCTTCAAGAGGTCCACGGTTTCCTGCTGCAGCTGCGCGTACTCCTTGCCCCGGTGACCGAGGGTGGGGCGGGCCAGCTCCTTGAGCACGTCGTCGTAGACCTGCACGGGGCCGGGGATGAACAATCTGGGCGGGTTTCTCCAATCAACCATGTTCTGCTCTCCTGTCTTGAGATCGGCTCGTCGGCGCCATCCGCGACGAATCCATGGGGTCCAGAATCTGCACGGTCAATCCCGTGAACATCTTGGGGTAGAAGAACGTGGACTTCTGCGGCATGCGCTGGCCCTGGTCGGTCACCGCGAACAGCTGTCGGATCTGGATGGGATTGAGGAAGAAACCGACCTGCTGCACGCCGGCATCCACCTGCGCGACGGCCTCGTCCAGTCCTGAGGCGGTGTCCTTGACGTAGGTGATCAGCCGGCCCTCCGTCCTCTTCTCCGGGGTGATGCCCAGATGCCGCTCCAGGACCAGGGTGTGGAGCACCGCCACGTCCAGCTCGTGCCACGCCGGGCTCATGGCCGGTGCGGCTGCGGCCATGGCGTGCCGGTCGCGGAGCCGGGCCAGATAGAAGGCCCCTTGCCCGAAGTACACGCCCAGGGCGGTCTGGCCGTGCTCGAACGCGTCCTTCATGCGGGCCTGCATCGAGTCCCGGGCCCGGGCCTTCTCGCCCGGGGTGGTGAAGGGCCAACGCTCCAGATGGAACGAGCCCTGCAATCCGGCCAGGAGACCGTCGCCGTCGAAGTCCCGCAGCCCGCGGACGAGCCGGTGCGTGCCCAGGACCACCAGGCCCTGTTGGCACACATTGGTCAAGGCCATCATCTGATACCGGGCGCCCGGATGGCCCGACTCCTCCGCGAACCGGAGGCCCGTGGTATAGC
>JAGOQT010000257.1 GCA_018007255.1 Phycisphaerae bacterium
ATGGATGTCAGAAGGAAGACTCTGGTCGCGATCCTCGTTAGTCACTCCTTGGCCGTCCCCCTCTTGAGTGCGGAGCGGGACACCGGGGTCCGGGCCATCACCCAGCCCAGGCGGGACATCACCCTCTCCTTTGTGCAGCCGGGCCGGGTCATCGAGGTCCTGTTCGAAGAGGGCCAACAGGTCAAGGCCGGCCAGCTCGTGGCCCGCCTCGACGACGCCCTGGAGCAGGCGCAAGTCGCGCAGATCCTCGCCCAGAGCCAGGACACCACCCAGGTCCGCGCGAGCGAGGTCTCGCTGGAGCAGAAGAAGGTGGACCTGCGCAGACTCGAGAAGGCAGCGGAGCGGAACGCAGCCACGGATCTCGAGGTCGAGCACGCAAGGCTGGAGGTCAAGATCGCGGAGTTGTCGTGCGAGCTGGCCCAGTTCGAGCACCGTGTGGCCGGGCTCAAGCTGGAGGAGGCCCGGGTCCGCGTGGCGAACATGCAGATCAAGAACCCCATCGACGGCCGCGTCGAGGAGGTCTTCATCGAGGCCGGCGAGTCCGTGAACGCCTTGGACCAGGTCATCCGCGTGGTCCAGACCGACCCTCTTTGGATTGACGCCAGTGTCCCCCTTCCCCTGGTCGGGACCCTTGCGCCGGGCCGCGAGGTGACCGTGGAGTTCCCGGAGCCGAGTCCGGCCTCTGTGCAGGGCCGGGTGGTCTTCGTCGCCATGGTCGCGGACGCGGCCAGTGACACGATCCGGGCCCGCATCGAGGTGCCCAACCCCGCGGGCCGGCCCGCGGGCGAGCGGGTCAAGGTGATCTGCCCTACCCCCCCCTCGCCAGGAGGCCCTTCCCGATGAGGCCGACCAGGCGATCCATCCGAGGGCGGCGGGCCTGCGTGGCCCTGGGACTCGCGTGCGCGGCCGCGTCGGGCTGCCGCCTGATCCTCCCGCCCAGGCCCGACAACTCCATCACGTCCTACCAGAGGGCCGTGGCCGAGCCCCAGCCCCGACTGGACACAGAGGGCCTGGACCAGGCCAACCCCTTGGCCATACTCGGACACCCCCAGGGTGCAGACCCTCAGACAGGGGCCAGGGGGCAGACCGAGGCTCAGGCTCAGGGGCCCCAGGTCGTCCGCCTGTCCCTGGACGAGGCCATCACCAAGGCCCTGTCCAACAGCCCGGAGATCCGCGTCGTGAGCCTGGACGCCTCCATTGTGGAGCAGGAGATCGTCAAGAGCGAGGCGGACCTCGACGCGACGCTCTTCGGGCGCTACAACTACGACCAGAGCGACGTACCCACGAGCTCGTTCAGCGAGGTCGGGCAGTCCGATGTCCGGACCTTGGAGTCCGGCGTGAGGCAGCGGATCACCACAGGCGCAGAATACTCCCTCAGCTATGCCCTGACCCGATCGTGGGACGACCTGGTGTCCCGCAATCCGGCCAAGCGGTACACGCCGGTCCTGGCCTTTCAACTGAAACAGCCCCTGATGCGGGACGGCAGCAGAGAGGTCACGCTGGCCGGGATCGACATCGCCCGTCTGAACCACGACATGGCCCTGCTGGGCTTCCGCCAGAAGGCCGACGAGCTGGCCACACAGGTCATCGCACTGTACTGGCAGTTGGTCCAAGCACGCCAGGACCTGGAGATCCAGCAGCGTCTGGTCCAGATGGCCTCCGAGACCTTCGACAAGGTCCAGGGGCGCAGGCAGATTGACGCCACGGACGTGCAGGTCCAACAGGCCCAGGTCAACGCCAAGGTCCGCCAGGCCCAGCTCCTGCAGGCCCAGCGACGGGTCGAGGACGCCCAGGACGCCCTGGCCCGCCTGGTCGCCGACCCGGGCATGGATCTCGTCCGCTCCTACGAGATCATCCCCGACACCCCGTCCAGCCCCAGGTCCGGTCCCATGGACTCGCACCAGATCCTTGCCACGGCCATACGGGGCAACCCCGTGCTCCAGCAGGCCCGCCTGGGTGTGCAGATCGCGGACATCAACATCCGCGTGGCCCACAACCAGGGTCTGCCCAGGCTGGACCTGGTGGCCTCGGCCAGCGCACAGGCCCTGGAAGAGACCTTCGACCGCTCGCACGACGCCCTCTCGGACACCAACTACGGCAGCTATGCGGTGGGCGTGGTCCTGGAGTATCCCCTGGGGAACCGCCAGAGGGAGGCCGAGGTCGTGAAGCGGAAACTGGAGCGCAAGAAGGCCGTGGCCGCACTCCAGAACCTGGCCGACCAGGTCGCAGTGCAGGCCAAGGAGAGGCTCCGCAGGGTCGAGACCAGCTTCTCGGAGATCCTGGTCCAGCAGCAGGCGGTCGAGGCTGCGAACACCCAGCTTCAGGCCATTGCGGACTCCGAGCCGATCCGAGACAGGCTCACCCCCGAGTTTCTGCTGGTCAAGCTCCAGGCGCAGGAGTCCCTGGCCGAGGCCATGCGGGCCCAGGAGCGGGCCACCGCAGAGCACGCCATTGCCCTGGCCGAGCTGGCCCAGACCATGGGCACGGTCCTGACCCTTCACCCCATCCAACTGCCGGGCCAAGGCCCTTCCGGCAGTTGACCCTCGCGCGTGGGCGACGCACGCCCCTCGCGTTCACCCCGCCTCCTGTGCGCCGAGGTGCGGGCTCACATCCACCCCCCCGCGCACAGATACGCACCGGCCGCTATGGCCAGGGCCCGGACCACTGCGTTGAAGGTCTTCTGGGAGATGCGGTGGACCAGGAGGATCCCGACCACCCCCCCTGCCAGGATGGCGGGCAGGACCAGGAGGTTGGCCTGGAGGGTCTGCGCAGTGACCAGGCCGAGCCTGCCGCTCAAGGGCAGTTTGGAGAGGTTGACGATCCAGAAGAACCAGGCCTGGGTCCCGATGAACTGCCTCTTGTCGAACCGCATGGCCAAGAGGTAGACCGCCATGATCGGGCCCGCGGCGTTGGCCATCATGGTCGTGACCCCTGCCAACACGCCGGCCGCAGCGGCAAAGGCCCAGTGCGTGGGCACGCGGTCCTCGGGCACCCTTGCCTCCCTGATCCAGGCCCCGATGACCAGGACCAGGACGATCCCGCCGATGATGGGCTTGAGCTGGCCATCGGTCACACGGCCCAGGCACACGTACCCGATCCCCAGCCCCACCAGGGTCCAGGGCAGCAGCCTGCCCAGGGACCGCCAGTGCACGTGCCGCCGCCAGTACAGGATCGCCATGACGTCCGCCAGGATGAGCATGGGCAGGAGGAAGCCCGTGGACTGGCGGGCGGGCATGACCAGGGCGATCAGGGGCACGGCCAGGATGCCCGTGCCCGGCACACCGGTCTTGGACAGGCCGGTCAGGCCCGCGCACAGGGCGATCACGACCCAGTCGAGGGCTGAGAACCCCATCAGGCCGTCACTCCAGAGGACCATCCGGTCTTGGACATGGGGACACTTTAGCGGCCCTGCGGGGGAGGACTCAAGGGCAATCGTCAGGGACGTGGGCCGCGCACACCGTCAATTGCAGACTTGGGGTTTCGGATTACGGATTGAGAATCGCATCCAATCTGCAATCCTCACTCTCTCCTATCTCCTGACTCCTGCGTTCTGCGTTCTGTGTTCTGTGCCGTCAGGCCACCTGCGGCCTGAGGTAGCGGCGGTAGGACTTGTACTGCCTGCGGTAGTAGCCGCCCCGGATGGCCCTCACCCCGAACAGGACGCAGCCCAGCACATTGCCCCTGACCGCGAACACCTCATCCAGTGTCCGCTGGGCCGCGCCCCGCCTGGTGTGCGCTGCGTCGAACACCACGAGCGTGGCCTCCGCGACCTGGGCCAGGACCTTGGCGTCGCTGACCAGCAGGACCGGAGGGCTGTCGAGGATCACGTGGTGATAGGCCTTGGACAGCTCCTTGAGCAGGACCCTCATCTTGGGTGTGGCCAACAGGTCCGTGGGGTTGGCAGGCAGCAGGCCGCTCTCCATCACGTCCAGGCCCTGTACGCCTGCCCGCCGGATGGCCTGCCGGATCGCGCACTGGGACATGAGCACGTTGCTCAACCCATACTTGGACTGCCCGTTGCCGTTCCCGTTGGCCTTGACCCTGGGGAAGATGGTGTGGCATTGAGGGTGCCTGAAGTTGGCGTCCACGATCAGGACCCGCTTGCCGTTGGCTGCCAGGGCGATGGCCAGGTTTGCGGCCGTGCTGGTCGTTCCGTCCTCGGCGTCCCCCCCGGTGACCAGGAGGCTCTTGGGCGCGTACAGCTCGAGGTTCGTGCGGAGGCGGCGGTAGGACTCGCTGAGGATCGAGTCCGGGGCCTGCTGCACCACCCGGTGCAGGTCCACGTCCCTGGGCAGGCCCTCCTCGGCCTCGTCCGGGATCATGCCCAGCAGGGGCACGTCCAGGGAACGGGCCACGTCGTTGGGCGTGCGGACCCGGTCGCTGAGCAGGTCCAGGGCAAAGGCCAGGGCCACGCCGGCCAGGAGCCCCAGCACCGTGCCCAGGGGCAGCCACAGGAGCGCGTGACGCGAGGCGTCCATCTCCAGGGGAGGCAGGGCCAGGGCCTTGATCACGATCTTGGGTGTCCTGGGGTCGTCCAGCATGATCCGCCGCTTCTCGATCTGCTCCTTGAGGGTGTTCAGGGCGGTGATCCGCTCGTCCCTCACGCTCAGGACCCGCTCGTACTCGACGCGGGCCATGTCCAGGTCCTTCTTCTTGGCCTCGGCCTCCTGGCGCTGGGACTGGACGGTCCCCAGCCGCTCCTTCATGGTCACGAGCGTCTGCTGTGCATCCATGAGGTTGGCCTGGCGGGTCTGGTCTGCGATCTCCTGCCTCCGCCGATCATACCGGGCCTGGAGGTCCTTGATGAGCTCGCGGGCCCGCTGGACCTCCCGGTGCTGCTCGCCGAACTTGGCCAGCTTCCCGGACAGGAGGGCCTCGGAACCGGCGATCTGCTCGGTCAGCCCCAGGAGCACCGGATCCCGTTCGATGACCCGCTCAATCTGTTCATTGATCGGGCCCGCGGCCAGGGCCTCGAGGCCCTTGATCGTGGACTCCATCTGGCTAACCGCCTGGATCAGCTCCTCCTCCTGGAGCTGGAGCTGCCTGAACTTCTCGACCACGGGGTGGCTGTTCAGGTACGCCCCGCTCTCTGGCCCCACGTCCGTGATGCCCCACTTGGTCCGGACGCGGTCCATGGAGTCGTTGGTTGCGTCCAGCTCGGCCTGCACCTGCTTGCGGCGGGCCTCCAACTGGGTCAGGGTGTCCTGGACCTCGGTCCGCTTCTGGACCCCCTGGGACCCCACGAACAGGGTCGCCATCTCGTTGACGATGTCCGCCGACTCCCTGGCCGCACCGCAGGTCAAGGAGATCGTGACGAAGTCGGCGTCCCTCTGGGCGTAGGCGCCCAGGTGCTTCATCAGGTAGAGCACGGCAGTGGGGATGTCCCCATCCACCTCGTGCGTGAACCACCGGGTCTGTCTGACCTTGTCCCGTTTGAGCAGTTGCTCGAGGCTCCCCTGCTCGCGGATCAGGCTGGCGATCGAGACCCGGGCATTGTATCGGACGTCCTTCTGGACCTGGGGGGTCACGATGATCGTGGGGTCTTCCTGGACCGGGGGCAGGACCTCGATGAAGGCCTGCGCAGTGTAGCTCGGGAAGTACCGCCGCAGCAGGGCCCAGGTCCCCGCGCCCGCGCCGCACCCGAGGATCGTCAAGAAGAGGACCAGCCAGAGGTGACGACGGAAGACCGCCAGGACCTCCCTGGGCGTCAGGGCGCCCCTTGCGGGGGCAAGGGCTGCGGGCGGTCTGAGCCCCGGAACCGGAGGCCTTGGCCCGGCTGTTGGTCCTCTATCCGTCATGCCCGATCCCTCTTCATGGCCTCAGACGTTCCATGGCAGCCCTGATCCTGGACCCTGTCTTCGCAGGCAACCGGCCGCCGGGACGGGTCCCTGCGTCCAAGGCCTGCTGGTATTCGCGAAGGGCCTTGGCCTTGTCGCCCAAGGCCTCGCGGACCATGCCCAGGTGTTCGTACACGTCCGCCGGCACGGCCCCGTCGTAGATCCGGAACTGCTGGCAGGCGGCCGATAACATCTCCAAGGCCTCCAGGTGGCGGCCGTCTTGGTGCAGCACATAGC
>JAGOQT010000258.1 GCA_018007255.1 Phycisphaerae bacterium
GGCCACGGCCGGAAGGGTCGCACCCATGAGCAAGGTCGGAGGAAGCAGGCACACCACGCAGACCAGAGCCCGCAGGACAATGCTCGCGGGGCCGGGGTGGGCGACCGCCAGGTAGAGCCGGTCCAGAACAGGCAGGCCGAACAGGACCAGGAGGGCGGAGAGCCCGATCCCCACCTCGATCAGGGCGTACACCCGCAGCGGATGGCGGAGCGGCGAGATGACCCGTGCAAGGGCCAGACTCCCGACGCACATCCCCCCCATGAACGTCCCCAACAGCACACCCAGGGACACCGCGGAGGAGCCGATCACCAACTGCAGAGACTGGAGCCAGACGACCTCATAGATCAGTGCGGAACAGCCGCTGCCCATGAACAGGACCAGCAGCGGGAGGAATCGACTCTGCCCGGACCGCTGGTCAGGATTGCCCAGTGTGTGTTCGCACGTCACCCCAGATTCCTTTCCACTGTTGTGCAGAGGTGCCCCTGCCGGGCTCGACCATGGAGCACAGGGGCCGTCTGCAGCCGCGATACTATGCCATCCACACACAGACGTGTGCAATCCTAATTCCGGCAGAGGAGAATCCACTGCGGCCTTGGCCCGGGCATCTTGCGCTTGCCCGGGCAAGCGAGGGAGGGTAGTATGGCCTCTTTGTGAAGAAGGGTCCTTTACCCCCTGGGCTCGCGACTGCCTGCGGGCCGGGGGACAGGGTATCTTGATCAGGAGGTCCCATGAAGCGTCCTGCCGCACTCGTCACAGTCTGTATGGCCACCCTGGTTTTCGCCCGGCAGGCCCCGGCCGCCACGCTCACCAGGATCACCCCGGACGGCAAACCCCACACGTTCGAGACCAAGAACAGCAAGTTCCTCATCGACGGCGAGCCCACGATCCTCGTGGCCGGCGAGATGCACTTCGGCCGCATCCTCCCCGAGGACTTTGAGACCCGCGTGCGACAGGCCAAGGCCATGGGCCTCAACACCCTCTCCTTCTATCTCTTCTGGAACCTCAGCGAGCCCCGGGAAGGCCAATTCCACTTCACCGGCGCAAACGACGTCCGCCGCATGTTCCGGATCTGCCAGGAGAACGGCCTCTGGGTCATCCTCCGCCCAGGCCCCTACTGCTGTGCAGAGGTCGACTACGGCGGCATCCCCTACTGGACCTGCAAATACCCCGACGTGAAGATCCGCACCCAGGATCCCAAGTACGTCGAGTGGTCCAAGCGCTACATCGAACGTGTGGGCAAGGAGGTCGCCGACATGCAGGTCACCCGAGGCGGCCCCCTCCTCATGGTCCAGATGGAGAACGAGTTCGGCATGGTCTCCTTCGCGTCCGGCGGGTACGCGTACATGAACGCCCTGCAGGACATCTTCCGGGGCGCGGGGTTCGAGGTCCCCCTGATGGTCTGCGATCCCGGCATAGGCGGCCCGGGCAGCGCGTACCCGGCCGGCGTACTCCGCTGCCCCAACGGCCTGCGCCCCTCGGAGATGGCCGTCCAGCAGGCCGCCCAGACGCTGGGGGATCTGCCCGTCTACTCCCCTGAGGTCTACACCGCGTGGTTCTCCGGCTGGGGCCAGCCCATCGCCACGCGCAACGCCTCGCTCGAGAAGAGCACACAGGAGACCTCCTTCTTCCTGGACCACGACGTCTCCTGGTGCTACTACGTCTTCTTTGGCGGCACCAACTGGGGCTTCAACACGGGCTGCAACGAGTTCCTCCCCCTGCAGACCACCTACAACTACAATGCCCCGATCGACGAGGCCGGGCGCACCACGCCCAAGTTCCACGCCCTGCGCGCCATCCTCGCCGAAAAGACCGGCCGCACCCTGCCCGAGCCCCCGCCCGAACCCGACGTGGCCGCGCTGCCGGTCATCCGGTTCGCCGAGCACCAACCGCTCCTCGAATGGCTGCCCGCCAAGCCCACGGTGTCCTCGCTCAAGCCCGTCACCATGGAGAACCTCGACCAGGACTACGGGTCCGTCCTGTACCGCAAGTCCTTCCCCAACGGCATCCGGGGCACCCTCGAGCTCCGCAGCGCAAGGGACTACACCCTCACCCTGGTCAACGGCAGGACCGTGGGCAGGTCCTTCCTCGGCCTGGGTGCGGACAGCAACAAGATCCAGATCGACGAAACCGGTCCCGCGACCCTGGACCTGCTCGTCCACAACCTCGGGCGGATCTCCGTGATCACCAGCGCCAACTCGCAGGGCCGCGCAGTCAAGGGCCTAGCCGACGGCGCCTACCTGGACGGCCAAGAACTGACCGACTGGCAGATCTACTCCCTGCCCATGGCCAAGGTCGAGGGGTTCAAGGCCTCCACCACACCCCACACCGGCCCGACCTTCTACCGCGCCGCATTCAACGTGGACAAGGCCCCCTCCACCTTCCTGGACCTGAGCAACTTCAGCTTCGGCGTGGTCTGGGTCAACGGCCACAACCTCGGGCGCTTCTGGGACCGCGGCGGGGCGAGGTCCCTGTTCCTGTCCCGTCACTTCCTCAAGCCCGGCGCAAATGAAATCCTCGTCCTGGAGCTCCACGACGCACCCAAGACGCCTGAGATCTCCAGCACCGTCAACATGATCGAGACTCCCCCCGTACCCTTCGCCGTCCGCCTCGACAACGCCGCTGCAGGCGGCGGCCAAGGCCCGGGCCGTCGCGGGCCGGGCGGCCTGCGCGGGTTCGGCGGCCCCGGCCCTGGGGGCGGACCTGGGACAGCGCCCACGGGCAACTGAGGAGGACGGCGGCCGATGACCGGGAGTTGGCCCTTGGCCCTTGGCCAAGACCCAACAGCCTCCTATCCCTCCTGACTCCTGGGGCATCCGGGGCACGTGCCGGATACCGTGTTCAGTTCTCGGTGTTCAGTGTTCAGTGTTCGGTTAACCTAAAACCTGAGACCGGCGCAGCCGAGGTGTTTGATTTGGAGGTGTTCCCATGCGTCTGAGGATGATCGCCCTGCTGTCCGTCCTGGCGCTCACCACCGCGGCATCGGGTGTCCAGAGCACCGACTACAAGTTCTCCTTCGGCACCGGCACGCCGCCGGCCGGGTTCACCCAGGTCAACGTGGACACGATGTACACCGTTGAGAGAGGCTACGGTTTCGAGCCCAGCACGAACCTCCCCACACCCGGCCAGGGCACGATGCCGATCGTGGCCCCCGCCCTGCGGGCCGGCGAGTCCCTGATCTCCTCGGACAGGGCGTTCCTGTTCTCGGCCGCTGTGCCGGAGGGGAACTACCGGGTCACCCTGACGCTGGGCGACCCGGACGCGGACTGCACGACCACGGTCAAGGCCGAGGCCCGCCGCCTCATGCTGGAACACCTGACAATCCCCAAGGGGGCGCAGGTGACCCGGTCCTTTGTGGTCCACGTCCGCCGGCCCCAGGTCCGGCCCGGCGTCGCCGTCAAGCTCGACCCACGCGAGCCGGGTTCCCTGACCTGGGACAACAAGCTCTCCCTCCAGTTCTCCGACGCACACACGGCCCTCCGGCAGCTCGAAATCCACAGGGCGGACGACGTCTGCACCGTCTTCCTCTGCTCCGATTCCACGGTCACGGACCAGCCCATCGAACCCTATGGCGGTTGGGGCCAGATGCTCCCACGCTGGTTCAACGACAAGGTCGCCGTGGCCAACTACGCCGAGTCCGGCCAGACGCTCAAGGCCTTCCAGAGACAGCGCCGCTGGGACAAGGTCCTGTCCCTGCTCAAGGGGGGCGACTACGTGTTCATGCAGTTCGGCAACAACGACATGCAGAGCAGAGGCCACAATGCCCTATGGCCCGCCGACGACCACGATGAGGACTGGTCCGCGACCTTCTCCGATCCCAACACCGACTACCAGGACATCCTCAAGGACTGGTCGGCCCAGGTGAAGGCCAAGGGCGCGATCCCCGTCGTCGTCTCCCCCTACACCAAGGCAAGGCGCGGCGAGCCCGACCCAGCCGGCCTCCGCACCTACCCCGCCGCAGCCCAGAAGGCGGCCAAGGACTCCAACACCCCGTTCCTCAACCTCACCGCCATCAGCACCGCCGTGCTCACCGCCCTGGGCCCGCAGGTCGGCGCCCAGGCCTATGTGGACGGCCAGCACACCACGTCCTATGGGGCCTACCTCAACGCCCGTTCCGTCGCGTTCGGCATCCGGGAACTGAGGCTTGACCTGGCGAAGCACCTGACGGAGGACGCGGTGTTCGACCCCAGGAACCCCTTGCCTCTGCGGGCCGACTTTGCCGTGCCAAGGTGATCCGAAGAGGATCCCGATGACTGCCTTAAGGACCCGCGAAGAAATAAAGTAAAGGTTTGCCGCTCAGATTTGGGGCAGATTGGGACGCGAGGATTGAGCGAAACCGGAGGCGTAGTGCCCTTCTACGTCGAGGATTTCCCGATTGAGGAGCGGCCCAAGATGGCCCGAAGATGAGATGGTAAGCGTTTAGCTCATTTCTTCGCGGGTCCTAAGCTGAGCCTTAGGGTGACATACTCGCCTGGTTCGTTCCGCCATACGCACCCAGGTTGGCCCTGTCTCCATTGGGCATGGGCTCCGGCCCTACAGGCGTGAGGGGATCGCCTGCGTCGACGCACGGGCTGGTCACGGCATCCAGGACCCACTTCCCCATGACCGGGTCCCACCGACCTGACGGAGACATCAGATGATAGTCGCCGGACACCCAGGCTGCAGACGGGTCGCTCGGGGCCAGCGGCTTGGACCGGTCATTGGGATCAGCCCAGTATCCGGATCGTGCAAACAGAGGATCTGCATCCATGTTGCCGGTGCCGGACCAGCCCCGTGCCACGTCCGTGTACGCGATGTCCGGCTCACTCGACCCCTGTGCCAGGATCTCCGGAGTGGTATTGCCCCACACGACCGAGTTGGTCACCACGGCCCGGCTGTCCTGGAACCAGAGACCTGCCCCCTGGGAGCCGCCGTAGTTTCCGGAGACCGTGCAGTGGGCGAACACGGCGTTGCTGTCCTCGCACCAGACACCCCCGGCACCTCCATCCAGGGCGGTCGTCCGATTGCCCACGATCAGGCAGTTCCTGATGCTGGGGCTGCTGTCCATGCACAGTATGCCGCCGGCCCGATTCCCACGGCCCCCAGTGATGACCAGGCCGGTCAACAGGCAATTGGGGTCCTCTCGCTGGGTACACCTGACCACCGTGTCCTTGGCCTGACCGTCGATGATGGGAAGGGCCGCGATATTGGGATCGTCTGAGTTCAGGCCGTTGATCTCAATGCTCTTACCCAACAAATCGATCGTTTCCCGATAGGTCCCGGGCCGGACGATCACCTTGGCCCCCGTCTTGGCCACCTCTATCGCCTCCTGGACCCTGTCAAAGGGGTGTCTGAGCATCCCGTTCTCACGGGGGTCGCTGACATTCGAATCGCCAGGGCCCGGGTCATATTCCGCGTCGTCGTCTACATACAGGAGGTCCTGACTGGCCACAAAATGGGCCTTGACCTCGTAGTCGGCATCCATGGTGAGTGAGTAGGGATTCTGACTGGCAAAGACGCCTCCACGCCAGCCCACGAACGTGTACATTGAATCGGCCCTGGCCTGGAGTGTGACGGACTCGCCGTCGTTGTACTGGAAGGTACCCTCGCCTGGAGAGACAACGGAGCCACCCCCGGTCGAGGAGATCGTCAGGGTCCGCGCAACGGCGGCCGGTACACCAGTGCCCTCCAGGAGCAAGAACGCTGCCGGATCTGGTGGAGGGATCGAGTTATTGCTGTGGATGAACAGGTAGGCCCTGTGGTAGCCGGGGCTGGGCGGCGTAAAGGTCATGTCAATTGGGTACACCTCGCCAACGGGCATCTCCCTGGGCAAGAAGCCCAATGTCAGCGGATTGAAAGAAAACGCCCCTAGAGAGTACGTCTGGTCTTCCGGCGGCCACGCAACCGGATTGGCAGAAGGACCCGTCAGATCCGGGGTCAGGGTAAGAAGAATCTGATAGAGCCACACGGCGGTCGGACCCTCGCTCTTGAGGTCGAAGGTCATGGTCTCCGAACTGCCCACCACCACATCGCCGTAGTCCCAGCTCATCGGCGAGACCTCGAGGGCCTCGGCTCGGACCACCGCAGTGCTGCAC
>JAGOQT010000259.1 GCA_018007255.1 Phycisphaerae bacterium
GTAGCTCAGGTCCAGGGTGATCCCGAACTTGCCCTTGGCCCAGTCCGCCACTCGCCGGGCCGCGACGCCCTCCTGCTGAAACGCGGCCAGGGGCGAGCAGTCCCGCTTCTCGATCTGCTCCACCGCGGCGGCCACGAGTGTCTGCTCGATCTCCTCGGGCCTCTGTTGCTTGACCTTGGCTGCGGAGAGGTTCACGCGGAAGCCGCTCATGGCCCACTGCTTGAGGCCCTCCACGTCCCACGTGGCCGGGTCGTTCTCATCCTCGATGTACTCGCCCAGGGACAGGGAGATCTTGCTGGTGACCGCGTCCTTGGCCTTGTCCTTGACCAGCCGCTCGACCTCGTCGGTCCGCACGCCCTGGATGTCCGAGGGCCGGATCTCCACGTCGAAGGTCTGCCGGGCCCACTCGATCATGCAGGTCGTGGGATACTGGGGATCGAGGAAGGTCGTGCAGGCCTCGTGGATGGCCGACTCGATCATCTCGTGGAGGATCGCCTTGAGCCCCTTGCCTGCGAGGATCTTCCGCCGCCTGGAGTAGAAGGTCTTGCGCTGGTAGTCCATGACCTCGTCGTATTCCAGGAGGCTCTTGCGGATCTCGAAGTTCCGCTGCTCGACCTTCTTCTGGGCCTTCTCGATGCCCTTGCTGATCCGCTTGTGGACGATCGGCTCGCCCTCTTCCCATCCGATCCAGGACAGGGCCTTGACCGTCCATTCCGGCGCAAAGACCCGCATCAGGTCGTCGTCGAAGCACAGGAAGAACTGGCTGGACCCCGCGTCGCCCTGTCGTCCGGACCGCCCCCGGAGCTGGTTGTCGATCCGCCGGGCCTCGTGCCGCTCCGTGCCCAGGATGTGCAGACCTCCGGCCTCCGCCACGCCGGGGGCGAGCTTGATGTCCGTGCCGCGCCCGGCCATGTTCGTGGCGATGGTGACGTTGCCCCGGACCTTGCCGTCCCGGCCCGTGTGCTGGTGCCCGGCCTTGGCCACGATGGCGGCCTCCCGGGCGTGCTGTTTGGCGTTGAGGACCTCGTGGTCGATGCCGTACTTCTTGGTCAGGGCCGCGGACAGGATCTCGCTCTTCTCGATGCTGATCGTTCCGATCAGCAGGGGCCTTCCCTGGCCGGAGACCGTGTTGATCTCCTCCACGATGGCGTTGAACTTCTCCTTCATGGTCTTGTAGATCACGTCCTCCTCGTCCTTGCGGACGCAGGGTACGTTGGAGGGGATCACGACGACCTCGAGGTTGTAGATCTTGAGGAACTCCTCGGCCTCCGTGGCCGCGGTGCCCGTCATCCCGGAGATCTGGCCGTAGAGCTTGAAGAAGTTCTGCAGGGTGATCGTGGCCAGGGTCTGAGACTCCTCCTTGACCTGGACGTTCTCCTTGGCCTCCACGGCCTGGTGGAGCCCGTCCGACCACTGCCGCCCGTGCATGAGACGGCCGGTGAACTCGTCCACGATGATGACCTTACCGTCCATGACCACGTAGTCCTTCTCCTTCTCGTAGACCACGTGGGCCCGCAGGGACTGCTCCAGCATGTGCGGCCACTCCATGTTGGAGCCCGTAAAGAACGAGCCGACGCCCGCGATCTCCTGGGCCGCGGTCACGCCTTCGTGGGTCAAGTGCGCGGACTTGCGGTCCTGCTCGACCTCGTAGTACTGGGTCGCGCGCTCCAGCCGGGCCTGGCCGGCCTCGATCTCGGCCTGGTGCCGGTCGATCGCCTCCTGGGCCTTCTCCATCCGGGCGCTGTCTTTGTCCTTCTTGGCCTCGGCCAGCTCGCCCTGGGCGTTGGCCAGGCCCCGCTGCGCCGCGTCGATCTGCCTCTTGATCCGGTCGTACTCCCCCTGGCGGGCCATGAGCTGGCGCGCGACCGCGTCGGCCTTCTTGTAGCGGCTGACGTCGTCGAAGGCCGGGCCGGAGATGATCAAGGGCGTGCGGGCCTCGTCGATCAGGATCGAGTCCACCTCGTCGATGATGGCGTATTCGAGCGGACCCTGGACCATCTGCTCCAGGGAGGTCTTCATGTTGTCGCGGAGGTAGTCGAACCCGAACTCGTTGTTGGTCCCGTAGGTGATGTCGCACTCGTACTGGCCCTTGCGCTCAGGGCCCCAGGAGTCCATGTCGGCCTGGATGACCCCGACCGTCAATCCGAGGGCCTTATAGATCGGACCCATCCACTCCGAGTCCCGCTTGGCCAGGTAGTCATTCACGGTGACGATATGGACCCTCCGGCCGGTCAGGTGCACGAGGTAGGCCGCCAGGGTCGCCACCAGGGTCTTGCCCTCGCCCGTGGCCATCTCGGCGATCTTGCCGTCGTGCAGGACATTGCCCCCGACCAGTTGCACGTCGAAGTGGCGCATCTGGACGGTCCTGCGGGCCGCCTCGCGGACCACGGCAAAGGCCTCGGGCAGGATGTCCTCCGGCGACCGGCCCGCGGCCAGGGCCGCCTTGAGCTCGGCCGTCTTGGCGAGCAGGCCCTGGTCATCGAGGGCCTGGACCGAGGACTCCAGCCCGCCGGCCTGCCGGGCTACGGCCAGATACGCCTTGACCAGGCGCTCATTGCGGGAGTACCTCCGGAAGAGTCTCTTGAAGATCGCCTGCAGGGCCATGCTCACTCCCTTACCCGCGTGACATATTGGCCGGTCCGCGTATCGACCCGGATCACCTCTCCGACCTTCACGAAGGGGGGGACCTGCACGATCGCACCCGTCTCGAGGGTGGCGGGCTTGGCCTGGGCCGACTGGGTGGCCCACTTGATCTCAGGCTGGGTGTCCACGACCTTCAGGTCCACGGTGTTGGGCAGGGTCACGGTCACGGGCCTGTCCTCGTACAGCTCCATCTTGATCTGCATGTTGGGCATCAGGTACTTGACCCCGTCGCCCAGGACGTCGCTGTCCACGGTGATCTGGTCGAAGGTCTTGCAGTCCATCAGCACGTGCCTGTGCTCGCCTTCCGAGTAGAGGTACTCGTAGTCCCGCTCGTCCAGCTCCACCTCTTCGATGGTCTCTTCTGCCCTGATCCGGGCGTTCTGGACCGAGCCGTCGGCGAGGCTCTTGAGCTTGGTCTGATAGATCGCCCCGCCCTTGCCGAGCTTCACATGCTCGAAGTCCAAGATCGTGTAGAGCCGCCCATCCAGCCGGATGGTCAGGCCCTTGCTCATATCCGATGCCTTCATGGCGACTCCTGCCCACGGAACAACAACCGGTAAGGTCATCAATATCCTGGGCTTCGGCGTGGAAGTCAAGAGCCAGCGCGGCCGGCCGAGCTGTGGGCTTGGCCGGAAACAAACGGGGCCTGGGGTGTCTGCCCCCCAGGCCCCGATGTCGATCAGGACATGCAACGACGGCTCGGCTGCCGCGTCACCGGTCGCCGGCCAGATAGAGGATCTCGCCCGCGGACAAGGCGCGGTTGTAGATCCGGAACTCGTCCAGCATGCCGGCAAAGTAATCATCCGCCGCCCACTGGGACCGGCCCAGCCAGTTCTGGGTGGTCACGCCCAGGTCCGCAGGCAGCGTGTCGGTAGTTTCGGTGGCCACCACGTCTCCGTCCAGGCAGAGCTGAACGGTGTTAGCGTCCACGCCGTCTGTGATCACCACGGCCACGTGACGCCAGCCCGAGGGCAGCGAGGACGGCCCTTCGACGTTGGTCTGGTTCGTGTTTCCCGTGGTTGTGATGCCGAGCTGCAGGGGCCCGCTCACGGCGTAACGCGGCGTCAGGAACATGTAGAACGTCTCTCCTGTTCCAAAATCGAAGATCCGCTGCTGCTCATTGGCGCTCGTGGCATCGAAGTTCACCCAGGCCGCAATGGTCACGCTGGTCAGGGTACTGACCAGGTTCCCGATCGGCAGCTCCACGTAGTCGTTGACCCCGTCGAACTGGATCGCCTTGCCCAGACCGGCCTGCGAGTCCGCGTAGGTCGGGTCGTTCACGGCCGTGCCGTGGCTGTTCTTGCCCGAGCTGTCCTGGACGTTGCCCTCGAAGGTGTAGTAGGCGGACAGCCCTTGAGTGCCCGGATCCGTTGGGACCGGCACCTCGGGGGCGGCTCGGTACAGCCGGATGTCGTCGACCAGGAGCTTGCCCTTCGCCGAGCCGGATACGCCGAGGGTGAGAGACTGTACGGATTGCAGTCCGGGCACAGCGGTCAGGTCGATGTTCCACTGCTTCCAGACGGGCCTCGTCATGGCGGCTGCGTCCCCATTGTAGGTCAGCTTGGTGCTGTTGACCTTCACGTAGAGCTGGCCTGCTCCGTTGGCTGGGTCGCCGCGGAAGAACAGGACCAAGGCCTTGACCCCGCCCTGTGCCCAGTTCTGCGCAGGACTGAAGGTCCGCGTGGCCTCGGACGTGGTGTACCCTGCCGTGTTGTCATAGAAGAACGGCATGGACTGTAGGCCGCGATGCACAATCTCCTTGTCAGCAAAAGGCGGGTCATAGTTGCCCACCGCGGAGCCCGTCCCGTTGCCGGCATAGGGGTCCCGCCCACAGTCCAACGAGCCGGAGTCGCCGACTCCACCCTGCCAGACGAAGAAGACCCGGTTGCACTTGTCGTTGTACGACTCGAAGTCGTCCACGACCCCGTACTCTGCCATGGACAGGCTCCACACATCGCCGGCCCACAGGGTTGGGGTCGCAGCCGTGTTGACCTCGTCGACCTTCCAGTAGTAGGTCCGGTCGAACTCCGCGCCCAGGTCAGTCAGGGCCGCCTGGTGGTCGGTCACGGTCTTGGACAGGGCCAGGGCGTTCGGGTCGGTCCCGAAGTAGACCTCGTGCTGGACTGCCTCCCGGCCGGGCCGCCAGTTGAGGGTGGTGCCTAGGGCAACATCTGTGGCGCCGGACTCAGGCTCGGGCCCCCTGGCAGACACCGGGACCTGGAAGAAACGCACCTCGCTGAGCCCGCGGTAGGGGTACGCACCATCGCTCCAGTTGCTGTTGATCGTCAGCTTGACATACTTGGCGATGACGCCGCCGAAGTCCACTGTGGTGTTGTGCACGTAGTTGGGCTCTCCCGTGGCCTGGGCGAACTCGGGGACATTGGGCAGGGCCGTCCACGTGGTCCCGTCTATCGAGGTGTCGATGGCCACCTCCTTGGCCCCGTAGCCCATGTCCAGCTCCATCGCGCCGTTGTGGTTCCACACCCACATCTGGTGGAGCTTGTAGGCCTGGTCGAACTCGTACTGGATCCAGGCCGGCTGCGGGCTCTTTGCACTCTGCCACATGTGTTGCTGGCCGGTCAAGTGCTCGTCCGTGTCGGGGTCGAGGCCGGAGCCGTTGATGGTGTTGATGGCCGTCATCTTGGCGTTGTAGGGGGTGGAGGACTTGGCCGCTACGGGCGTGACGGGATAGGCATAGGGCTCCACGGTGAAGCTCCACACATCTCCCTTGTACGTGAAGGAGCTTGGCGCAGCGTTGACCTCATCGACCCGCCAGTAGTAGGTCTGGCCGAATTCGAGCAGGCCGACAGGGTCATAGGTCGTGGCGGTCTGGCCCCGGCTCACGAGCAGGGCGCTGGTCCGGGTTGCGGTGTTCACGTCCGCGAAGTCGGTGCCCAAGTAGACATCATGTGCAGCCGCGTACTGGCCCGCTGTCCACGCCAGGCCCGTGTCGCGGGGCACATCCGTCTGGCCGTCACCCGGTATCGGTTCCACGGCAAGCTCCTTGTGCTGGGGCGGGAACTTGAAGGTCGCTGCCCCGGGGTTGGAGACGGTCGCGAGGATGAGGCCGAATGTTGCGTTGTGCTGAAGATACTGGCCGGCGTAGTTGACGGATTCAAAGGACACGTACTTCGGGTCCGCCAGGCCTTCTCGCACCATGAAGGTGCCGTCCATGAGGAAGAGGTTGTCTGTCGCACGCGTGTCTGCGTAGAACACCCAACCCCTGTGCCTCATGATGTGGTTTGTCAGCGACACGGACTCAAAGGACACGCCCTCCGGATTGGAGAGGCCCGGGAGCAGATTCCACTTCCCTGCATCGGACTGATCCCCGTCCTCAACCATCCGGACCGCACCTGCAGACGTGGTACTCACCAGGAAGTACCCGGGAGTGTCATAGGACTCAAGGG
>JAGOQT010000260.1 GCA_018007255.1 Phycisphaerae bacterium
GGACAGGGGGGTGTGGCGAATCACATCGCCGATCCGGTAACACCGGGCGGGCCTCGCGGCCTGCGCTGCGGGGGCTCCCGGCCGGCTCGTGCTTGGATTCGCGTTCCTGTTTCCCATAACCCAGGTCTCATGCATTCGGCCAGGAGAAGGCCTCTCATGGCCGATCGGTTCACACGTCCCGTAAGAGGGCTATCCTATTTTGCATTATGCAAAATGTAAAATACATTCTTCCGAGCGTCAACACTTTTCTTGCGGCCCTTCTGGGCCGAGGGGGCAGCGTCCCTTTCGTGAGACCTCCCCGGATCGCCTCCAGTTGCCGGAGGTGTCCCCCCGGAAGGGCCGACGCCCCGGCGCCGGGATCCCCTCGAGGAGGCGCGATTCCACAGAACCTGGTAACCGGATTGTCCGATAGATCCCCTGAGATGGTGGCCGGCGGGCATGCTCCGGCCTCGTGACGGATAGACCAATGGACCACGAACCTGTCATCGATCCATCGGGCCGGCCCAGCGCGGAGGCAGTGGGTCTCCTGGAGCGGATCACCCCGCTCGCCAGGCAGATCAACTGCCTGGACATCGAGCGGATTGCCGAGATCTGCACGGACAGCGTCCCCGGTCTGCTTGGAGTCCGGTTCAGCTCGGTCTACCTGCTGGATGAGGAGGGGCTGATCCTCCATCTGCTCAGACACAACCACCCGTTTCCCATCAACCGGATCGTGTCCCTGGGGCAGAGGCCCGCTTCGCCGATGGTCGTGGCGGTCCAGAACCGTCAGGTGGTGTTCGTGGAGGACATGGATGCCCCGAAGGAACCTCTCATCTGGCGCTCAGGGCGGCCCTTCGCGGCCCGGTACCACACCGGGTCCTGTGTGATCGTGCCGCTGATCTGCTTTGAGAAGGTGGTCGGGGTGTGGAACCTGGCGGACAAGCAAGGCCCGGGCTTCAGTAGCGCGGACACGGTCCTGATTGAGTTGTTCGGACAACTGGTCGGCGCGTCGGTCTGGAACATCCGGTTGTTCGAGCGGTTGCAGCGGCAGGCGGCCACCGACGGGCTCACGGGGCTGGCCAACCACAGGACCTTCTATCAGACCCTCGAGCGGGAGTTGGTCCGGTCCAGGAGATATGGGGGCCAAACCGCCATGATCATGATCGATGTGGACAACCTCAAGAAGATCAACGACACCCACGGACACCGGGCTGGCGACAGGGTCATCGAGGAGGTCAGCAGGCGTCTGCTGCAGTGCGTCCGCCAGATCGACACGGCTGCGCGGTACGGCGGGGATGAGTTTGCCGTGATCCTGCCCAACACCACGCTCAAGGATGCGGTTGTGGTGGCGGACCGTATGGTCAGGGTGGTCTCGGAGTCCCCGGTCTGCTGGAAGGGGGAACTCATCCCCCTGTCCGTGAGCCTCGGTGTCGGGCAGTACGACGCCACCCACACACCGGAGGACGTGATCAGCCGATCCGACGAGGCCCTGTATATGGCCAAACACTCGGGGAAGAACACGGTGCGGGTGTTCTCCGAGTCCCAAGGCCGCTGATCCACGTGCCCAGCCAGCCCACCTGTTTGTGCAGGTCGCACGCAGCAGGCAATCTTCCATGCCTAATTCAGTAAAGTCTTTTTTGTAAAAGACTTTACAGATCTCGGGCTAGCTCCAATCTCGCCGCTGTTCTCGTCATCCAGTTGGATTCTGCAAGGGCCGTCTGTTTGTTGTGAATCATGCGATAAAAGAAGTGAAAGATTTCACAATAGTCTGTTGACTTGCCCCAACTTGGTGCTATCATCCTTGTCTGAGCATGACCTCGTGTCGGGTACGTTCGCCCCTCACGGTCAGCGGGCTGGATTGAGTGGATCTATGAGTCGTCCCAGATGGCTCAGATGAACAACCGCACCTGTGTGATGAGGCTGTCGCGATACAGGAACGCCCTGGTTCGCCTCAGGTCGCTCAACTTCGCCAGGGTCTTCTCCGAGAACCTGGCGGACGCCGTGGGTGTGACGGCCACCCAGGTCCGCAAGGACTTCTCCCTGTTCGGGATCAAGGGCAATCGCCGCGGGGGATACGCAGTCGATCCGTTGATCGGTCAGATCAACAGGGTCCTTGGAAAGGACCGCGTCCACAAGGTCGTGCTGGCGGGAGCAGGGAATCTGGGGAAGGCACTGCTGGGGTATCCGGGATTCCAGGCCAGCGGGATCAAGATCATGGCGGGGTTTGACATCGACCCGGCCGAGCTGCAGCCGGATGCGGATGTGCCCGTGCTTCCGCTCGAGGGGATGCGCGAGTATGTCCGGAGCCACCGGATCGAGTTGGGGATCCTCGCCGTGCCCGACTCTGCCGCGCAGCAGGTCATGGAACTGATGGTCTCCGCAGGGATCAAGGGCGTCCTGAACTTCTCCCCCATCTGCCTCAAAGGGCCTGCGGGCTGTGTCGTCAACAACGTGAACCTGGTGACCGAGATCGAGAACATCATCTACTATGTCCGTGCCGCGGACAGGACGGGGAAGCACTAAGTGGCTGTATCGTCCCTCAAGACCCGGCTTCTCGGATCGTTCATCGGGCTCGTCCTGGCCTTATCGGGCCTGATCGCCCTGCTCGGATACTACGTCATCCAGAGGGAGATCGTGGGGCGGGTGGATGCCGAACTGCGCCAGGCCTCGGCAGCGGCGAGATCGTCGTATGCCTCTGAGATCGACCGGATCGGGGAGGGGCTTCGCCTAGTCGAGATCGAGGGCCGGACAGAGATGCAGCCGGTCCGGTCCCGCCTCCGCTTGCACTACCTGGTGCGCGTGGAGGGCCCGGAGATGGAGTCCGTGCGCAGTGACATCGCCCGCTTGGCCGTGCAGGGGCGCGGGCCGGTCGGCGGTACCCGGCTCATCTCCAGGCAGGAGCTCCTCGAAATCGACCCGAATCTGGCCAATGGGCGCCTCATCCAGATCAAGGAGACGCCCAGGGCCAGGCCCGCCACTAAAGACCGGCTGGACTCGGTCATGGCCAAGGAATACGCCGTGCCCATCCTGGATGCCGGGGGCCGGGTCGCCGCCGTGGTGTACGGGGGACGGATCATCAACCTGGACTCCGAGTTCGTGGACCGGATTCGATCCCTGGTCTTTGGGAACGACAGGCACGGGGACCTGCCCGAGGGGACCGTGACCGTGTTCCAGGACGACGTCCGCGTGGCCACGAACGTCCAGGATGAGTTCGGACAACGGGCCCTCGGCACGCGGGTCTCCGCCGAGGTGTACGAGGCCGTGGTGGAGAGGGGAGGGGTCTGGCAGGATCGGGCCTTTGTGGTCACCGACTGGTACAAGACAGCCTATGAGCCGATCCGCGACATCCAGGGCCGGATCATCGGCATCCTCTATGTCGGCCTCCTGGAGCAGCCGTTCCGGGACATGGCGGCCCGGATCCTGTGGCTGTTCCTGGCGATCGTGGGGGGGGCCACCCTCCTGGGGGTGATCCTCTCGCTGGTCTTGTCCGTGACGATCTCCCGGCCCCTGACCCAGGTGGTCCAGGCCACGGAGTGTCTGGCCGCAGGGGATTGGGGGTACCGGGTGGACACTGCGACCTCGGTCAGGGAGATCCACAGCCTGGGCGAGGCCTTCAACGCCATGGCCATGGGTCTCAAAGAGAGAGAGGAGAGCCTGCGGGTCTCCAACGAGAAGCTCCTGGCGGCCAACAAGAGCTATGTGGATCTGATCGGGTTCGTGGCCCACGAGCTCAAGGGGATCCTGGCCTCCGCGGTGATGAACGTGTACTCGGTCCGGGACGGGTACCTCGGCATGATCAACTTCAAACAGCAGAAGGCCGTGGACTCCATCGCCCGCAACCTGGACTATCTGACCGGAATCGTCCAGAAGTTCCTGAACCTGGGCCGGATCGAGAGAGGGGACCTGACCACGCACAAGACGCCGATCCTCCTGGCCAAGGACGTGTTCGACCCGTCTCTGGACGCCCTGGCCTCCATGGCCGCGCGCAAGCACCTGGTGGTCACGAACAACCTGGATCACGCCCTTCGTGTGCAGGCGGATCCCGACCTGATGCGGATCGTGGCCAACAACTTGGTCAGCAACGCGATCAAGTACACGCCGGAGGGTGGACAGATCGTCATTGCCTCCAGCCTGGCGGAGGGCGATCGGGTTCGAGTGGAGGTCTACAACGACTCGGCGCCCATGACCGAGCGGGACCTGGAACGCCTCTTCAAGAAGTTCTCGAGGCTGGACAACGACCAGACCAAGCAGGTCAAGGGCACGGGTCTGGGGCTGTACATCACCCGGCAGATCGTGGAGGCCCACGGGGGTCGGATTGGGGTCGAGCCCAGGGCCAAGGGCAACGCGTTTGTGTTTCAGATTGAACGAGGACTGGATCGTGACGAAGCCACTGGATCAGATCAAGAAAAAGCGGGCTGAGGCCGTCGGCCGCATCATCAGCAAGGGCTATCTCTCCACCAAGCGGGTCTACGTAGGGATGGCCACCTGCGAGATCGCCGCGGGCTCCAAGGAGGTGATGGAGGTCTTCAAGGAGGCGGTCCGAAAAGGCGGCCTGACGGACGTGTACCTGAGCCAGAAGGGCTGTGCAGGCCGGTGCAATCTGGAGCCGACTGTGGAGGTTGTGGAGGCCGGCAAGATCCCCGTGCGATACGGCCGGATCGACAGACAGAAGGCCTTGGAGATCATCGAGAAACACATCAAGGGCGGCCAGGTCATCCAAGAGTGGGTGATCGGCTAGAAAGGCAGCGCCACGATGACGGATTATGCGATTACCCTCTGTGCGGGACCGACCTGCATCCGGCAGGACGCGCGGAGGCTCCATGCCCTGGTGACCGAGGAGCTCAAGAAGCACGGCCTTCAGGACCACGTCAAGATCAACATCTCTGGGTGCCTGGGCATGTGTGCCGAGGGTCCGCTCATGGTCCTGAACCCGGGATACACGATCTACGGAGGGGTCAAGGAGAAGGACGTCGCCGAGATCATCGAGCAGCACCTGGTGCGGCACAAGCCCGTCACCAGACTGGTGGTCCAGGAGGACCACCTGTACAACCGGTTCTTCCGGGTCTTCGGCGACGTGGGGTTCTTCGGCAAGCAGATGCGGATCACCCTGCGGAACTGCGGGATCATTGATCCGGAGAACATCGACGACTACCTGGCCCTGCGGGGCTACGAGGCCCTGGCCAAGGCCCTGACGGAGATGACCCCGCAGCAGGTCATTGCCGAGGTCAAGAAGTCGGGTCTTCGGGGCAGGGGGGGGGCGGGCTTCCCCACGGGGCTCAAGTGGGAGTTCACGGCGAGGGAGACGGCCGAGGAGAAGTACGTGATCTGCAACGCGGACGAGGGCGACCCCGGGGCCTTTATGGACCGCAGCGCAATCGAGGGCGACCCCCACACCGTGCTGGAGGGCATGGCGATCGGCGGATACGCCGTGGGATCGACGCATGGGATCATCTACATCCGGGCCGAGTATCCCTTGGCCATCCGGCGTCTCGAGATCGCCCTGGCCCAGGCCCGCCAGCACGGGCTCCTGGGCAAGGACATCTTGGGCAGCGGATTCGACTTCGACATCGAGATCCGGCTGGGCGCGGGGGCCTTCGTATGCGGCGAGGAGACGGGCCTGATCCACTCGATCGAGGGCGGGCGCGGCATGCCCAGGCCCAGGCCGCCCTACCCCGCGGCGTGCGGCCTGTTCGGCCAGCCGACCCTGATCAACAACGTGGAGACCTGGGCCAACATCCCGGTGATCCTGATCGACGGCGGAGACTGGTTCAGTAGCATCGGCACGGAGAAGAGCAAGGGCACCAAGGTCTTCGCCCTGGCCGGGCGGGTGGTCAACACGGGCATGGTCGAGGTCCCGATGGGAACCACCCTCCGAGAGATCGTCTACGACGTAGGCGGGGGGATCCCGAACGGCAAGAGGCTCAAGTCCATCCAGACGGGAGGCCCCTCGGGTGGGTGCCTGCCCGAGGCGTTCCTGGACACGCCGGTGGATTACGAGTCCCTGGCCAAGGCCGGTTCCATCATGGGATCGGGCGGGATGATCGTGATCGACGAGACCTCCTGCAT
>JAGOQT010000261.1 GCA_018007255.1 Phycisphaerae bacterium
GTGCTGCACAGGACGACGCCAAACAGGCCGACGAGCTTCGCGCACCCCATCACACGCCTCATCGCACACACCTCCCTTCCAGAACACCGGCCCATGCCCAGGATGTCAACCTGCCTGGAACCGACTGGCCACGCCCGCAGGCCCAAGGACGTCCCGCCTCACGTCTCTCCGATGCCCATCCAGGGATGATCGTACCGCCCCACAGGACCTCATAGACCACGCTCCTGCACGCCACCCACCCATGATACCCATGTGCCATATCCGATTTCAATGGCTCTTGTCCATCTGGGGGGCATCCGGGGGCACATGGCGTATACGGTGTTCAATAACAGGGTGTTCGGTTTTCAGTGTTCAGTTTTCGGTGACTGAAAACTGAAGACCGCAAACTGAAAACGATGACGGAGTCGTCAGGAGGCCAGGCTGTAGGCGGATCCGCGAGAACGTCTCAGTCTCCAGCCGGTACACTCGGCGGTTCAAATGCCCCGAACGATACCACCTTTTCCTTGAGCGCATTACCAAAGAAATCCCGTGCCCCACGATTCGGAATAACCGACCCGGTTCCAATGCAGGGCGATCCCTCGCGCAACCGATAGCCCTGAAGCGAATCGAGCCCGATTCCGCCACTGCCGGGCGCCACGAATAGCGGATCGCCCACCATGGCCTCGGGATCAACCGGCAGGCCGTTCTTCCATGGCCCGAAGTACCAATTGTGTCGCATCACCGGGGGCGGGGGCGAAAGCTCCACCCGATCCATGTATTGTCTCTCCAGTGCACTGCCGAACGTATATACCGTGCGAAACCGCCCTTGTCCTGTGGCGTAGAAGATGTTGTTGACGAAGCGTGCCCCAAGCTGTCGCTTGTTCTCGTTGCTGACTTCCGTGTTGCCCATATAGAGATCGATATCAACCGTGCCGTAGTCGACGTAGAACACGTTGTTGCAGATCACGTTCTCGTCCGCCAGGTCCCCATGCATCTGGACAAGGTGCGTCTGGTCGTTCTCGCTGATGTTGTACCGCGCCACGTTGCCGCCTGTCCGGTTCATGATCAGCAGAAAGCCGTGATTGTTCCGGCTGTAGTTGTACTGGACCACACAGTTGCGGCAGTTGAAGTCGAAGTCGTAGGCATTGCCGTCGCCGTTGCCCTTCTGCCGCCCGGTGTCATAGGCCTCATTGAACTGGATGACGGTGTCGTTGCAGTCCTGAATCCACATCGCTGCCGAATGCGGGTTGTAGCGGCCGGTGAGGACCAGGTCCGGGTCGCCTGTTCGCATACACGAGCGACGCACGACATTGCCCTCCATCAGGCCCGCCCGGCACCCGTTCATGAAGATCCCGTCGCCGCCGAGGTTCTCCATCGTGTTCCCGCGCACGAGGATGTGCTCAACCCCTCGCCACACAATGATCCCACACCGATCGACCCGCTCGATGCGATTGTTCTCCACCGTGATGTCATCGGCCCGTGCTCCTCCTGCGCGGCGTCCGCCTCCCTGTGCCGGCCCGACGAAGATCGCTGCGCTGTTGTAGCCGGTGAATGTCCCCATTCCGCCCAGCTGCCCCCACAGGTCATGAACATAGCAGTTCCGTACGATCACATGGGCGGTGCGCCCGCCTTCACCTTCGGCCAAGATCACGATTCCCTGCCGTCCCACTCCCGGCTCCGGAGGCACACCGCTGGTCACCTCCAGATTCTGGATGACCCACCACTCCTGATTGATGAGCTTCACCGCCGCCCCGGTCGCCGCTCCCAGGTTCATCACCGGCATGGGCCCCTTGCCGAAACGGTCCAGACGAATCGGCCTGCCCGCCTCGCCCGATCCCTTGGGCTGCAAAGGCCCGTTCCATGCATCACCCGACCGGAAGAGGATCGCACTACCTGGCTCAAACACCTCCCGATTGACCCGTTCAACGGTCTTCCACGCCGCCGCCGGTGAGAGACCGGAGTTGCCGTCGTCGCCGTCGGCTGCTACGTAGTAGACGCGTCCAGCGGTCGCCTGCTCCGTGTCACCGTTCTTCTGCGATGTCGCACACCCCCCGAGAACCGTCGCCGCAAGAACAGCCCAGTGGAATACGAGTGTCTTCATGTCAGAGTCCCCAATGAGTTCACGTAGGAAACCGTCGAGACCAGACCGAGTGAGCCTCCACAGCAGGTCCTCGCAATGCCGAACAGCCAAGGAAGTGTGAGGTGTTCAGTGTTCAATGACCGAGTGTTCAGTTTTCGGTGTTCGGTGTTCAGTAACAGAGTGTTCAGTGTTCGGTGTTCAGTAACTGAAAACCGAAGACGGAAGACCGGCGAAGCTGCCAATCCGCAATCACCCATCCGCAATCGACGCCTCGCGGGCCTTCCGTCTTCGCCAATAGTTGGCCAGGACCGAGCCGGAGACGTTCATCCAGGGGCTGAAGATGGCCGCAGCCAGGCCCATGGTGGCCAGCTTGCCCATGCGGCCTGCCAGGCCCGAGGCCATGCCGCCATTCTGGAGGCCGACCTCGATGGCGATGGTCCTGCAGGAGTCCCGGTCCAGTCCGAACAGGCGGCCCGCCCCGTATCCCAGGAGGTAGCCTGCCGTGTTGTGCAGGACCGCGGCTGCAAAGAGGAGCGGACCGATCTGCAGCAGGTGGTCGCGGCCCGCGGCCGTGGTGACTGCTGTGAAGTAGATGATCCCGGCCATGGAGAGGACGGGCATGAGGGCCTGCACGCGCCTGAGCCGGTCCCGCCGGATCTCGTTCCAGATCAGGGCTGCAAAGATCGGCAGGACGACCATGAGGACGATCTCCTTCATCATCTGCAGGAACCGGACCTCCACGTCCTGGCCCACGAGCACGGTCATCCAGAGGGGCGTCATGACCGGGGCCAGCAACTGGGCAAACGCGACCAAGGTCACGGAAAGGGCCAGGTTCGCGCCTGCGATGTAGTTCATCACGTTCGAGGCGAGCCCGCTGGAGCAGGACCCGATGAGGATGATGCCTGCCCCGATCTCAGGGGGGAAATTCAGGGCCCTGGCCAGCGCAAATCCGACCAGCGGCATGATCGTGAATTGGGCGGCCGTACCCACGATCACGGCCTTCGGCATCTGGAGGACACCCCAGAAGTCCCTGAGGTTCATCTGGGTGCCCATGCCGAACATCACCAACTGGATCACCAGGAGGATGAGTGTCGGGTTCCGAAGATCCAGTGAGCCGACCTTGAGGAAGGACTGCGGATAGACCATGGCCGCCACCACGGCCGCGATGATCCAGGCCGTGAATCGATAGCCCCGCAGGGCAGGCAAGGCACCCAGGCCAACCGCCAGCAGGGGCATGCACGCCACAGCGGACGCGCGGCACCCGGCAGGATATCCGGCGATCCAGCATCCGATCAGGCAGAGCAGGCTCGCCCCGGACAGGGCCAGGCAGGCCTTGCAGATCGGGTCCATTGCCTTCTTCATCTTGGGTCTTCCTCAGAGCACGTGCGTCAGGTGTTCGATCGCCAGTCTGGGGCTGGCCAGGATGGGGATGGCCACGCCCCCCTGGGGCAGGGTCTGGACCACCCGGGCCATGGAGGCCTGGGCCAGGACGATCACGTCCGACTGGCGGGCCATGTCCTGGATGCCGGAGGCCACGATCCGGTCGTGCGTGGCCGCATCGCCTGCGATCACGGCCTGGAACGCCCCCTCGCAGAGCCTGGGCACGACCCGGACATCCCTGGCCTGGGCCGCGGCCTTGGCCCGGATGAGGTCCGCGGTGGGGGTCAGGGTGGAGGACAGGGTGGCAATGACCCCGATGCGGGGGCCCTTCGCAACGACCAGGTCTGCCATGGGCTCGTCCACTCGCATGACCGGCGCGTCCACAAGCTGTCTGCCCAGGTCCGTGGCAGGGCCTATGGACGAGCAGGTCACCAGGATGAAGTCCGTACCTGCCTGGTCCGCGCTCAGGATGTGGCCTACGACCCTCCGGGCCGTGGGCTTGGACAGGCCGTTGTCCCGGAGGATGTCCTTGAGCAGGCTCTCATCCACCATGTGCACAGCCTCGACCGCAGGCAGGAGCTCCGAGCACAGGTCCCGGAACACAGGGATCATCATCCCGGACGTATGAATCAAGGTAAGGCGTTTCTTCGTCATAATAGGCTTCGCCAGTGTTCAGTGTTCAGTGTTCGGTTTTCAGTGTTCAGTGTTCAGTTTTCGGTCACCGAACACCTCGGGCTGCGCCCGTTTTCGGTTCTCGGTCTCCAGTCTTCAGCGACTTGGATAAGGCAAAGAGCATCCTAGAGATCTGTCTTGCCTCTTCCACAAGCTCCTGCATGGTACCGTCTTCCAGGACGTCGACCTTGGCAGCAATGTAGAGCTGTGTTCTCAGTTCGGCTGCGGAGCCGCGGGCCATGGACAGGAATCGGGCGAAGTCTCTGCCGGCGCGCTCCGAGCCTTCGGCAATGTTCGACGCAATCGACACGGCTGAACGCTGTATCTGGTCCTTCAGCCCGTAGTCACGGCAATCCGCCAACAACTCGTACAACCGCACCGCTAATTGGCAGGCCCTCTTCCAAACCTCCAATTCCTCGAAAGACTGAAACATGGACGACTCCGTCGTCGTTCTCGGTTCTCAGTCTTCAGTTACTGAACACTGAACACCGAAAACTGAAAACTCTGTTATTGAACGCTGAACACTCAAGGTCTCTTCTTCTTCATCGCCGCCTTGGCTGCCTCGACGATGTCCTTCACGCCGATGCGATAGTGGTCGAGCAGTGCGTCCGGCTCGCCGGAACGGGGATAGGTGTCGCGGAGCCCCACCCGCATCACGGGCGAAGGACACCCCTCTGCACTGACCTCTGCGATCGCGCTGCCCAGGCCGCCGATGATGTTGTGGTCCTCGACCGTGACTGCAGCACCGGTCTGTTGGAGGATCGCCACAATGGCCTGCCTGTCCAGGGGCTTGAGGGTGTGGACGTCGACCACAACCGCCAGGATGCCCTCCTTTTTCAGCACCTCTGCTGCCTGGAGGGTCCGGTTGAGCACGAATCCGTTGGCAAACAGGGCCACTTCCCGCCCGTGGTCTGCGAGGACCCGGACCTTGCCCAGCTCGAACGGCACCGGTTCGCAGTCCACGACCGGATCGCGTCCGCTGCCGATCCTCATGTAGGCAGGACCTGGTGCCTTGAAGATCGCGTGCGTGGCCTGTCTGACCTGTGCATCGTCCGCAGGGACCACGACCGTGATGCCCGGGATCGCCCGCAGGATGCCCACGTCCTCGAAGAACTGGTGGGTCACGCCCTCGCGCTCGCCTGCGGAGATGCCGCCGTTTGCGCCGACGAGCTTGACGTTCAGGCCCGGATAGGCCACAAAGGTCCGCACCTGCTCGCAGGCCCGCATGGTGAGGAATCCCGCGTAGGTGGCCACATAGGGCACCAGTCCGCAGGTCGCCATACCCGCTGCGCACGCCACGGCGTTCTGCTCTGCAATCCCCACGTCTATGAACCGGTCAGGGTACCTCTGCACAAAGGGCCTGGCCTTGACTACCAGGACGGAGTCCGCGCACACCAGGACCGCCCTGGGGTCGTGCTCCACGATCTCGGTCAGGGCCTCGATGAAGGCGGTGCGTGTGTTCCCCAGCCTAGTCACGGACACGGCCCCCCCAAGGCACGCATGGCCTCCTTGAACTCCTGGTCCGTGGGCACGCGCTTGTGCCAGGTGTTGTCCCCAATCATGAACGGGACCCCTTGTCCCTTGACCGTGTGCGCAAGGATCAGGGACGGTCGGTCGGTCTCGGCCTTGGCCGTCTCTATGGCAGGCAGGATCTGCGCGAAGTCGTGTCCGTCGATCTCCTGGCAGTGCCAGCCAAAGGCCTCCCACTTGGGCAGGATGGGGTTCAGACCGCTCACCTGCGCCACAGGCCCGCCGCTCTGGATCCCGTTGTTGTCCACGAAACGATCAGCCGCCCCGCCTTGTACTTGGCCGCGGACATGGCCGCCTCCCACACGATGCCCTCCTGGATCTCGCCGTCTCCGGTGATCACATAGGCGAAGTAGTCACGGCCCGTGATC
>JAGOQT010000262.1 GCA_018007255.1 Phycisphaerae bacterium
GGCCAAGAGCCAAGAGCTCTGTCTGCTTCACCATCCTCCTGTCCCACGACACCCTTCATCAGCTATTAGCCATTGGCCATTGGCTGTTAGCCATTAATCAAGTGCCAATGGCCAAGGGCCCTGTCCGCTTCACCATCCTTCTGGCCCACGCCCCCTGGTGTCGTCCCCCGAACACGTACCACCTAAAACCTAAAACCTAACACCTGAAACCCGCTAACCGCCCACCGTGCGGAGCCTCTACCCACAGGTGCGAGGAAACCTTGCCTGTGTGCCGAAGCGGGACTCTCCGTTAGAATATCTTCTGCTTGGCTCAGGTTCACCTGCATTAGGTTTGGAGTGACAGACATTGGCTGAGACCGCGATTGAGCTTCGACACGTCACCGTAGTGCGCGGGGACCGTGCGATCCTGCGGGACGTCGACCTCCGGGTCCCGACGGGGTCCTGCTGCGCGATCCTGGGTCCCAACGGGGCGGGCAAGTCCGCGATCGTGGCGGTCCTGGCCGGCTTCATGTGGCCCACCCAGGGCGAGGTCGTGGTGGAGGGCCGGGCCTTCGGACAGGTGGATCTGCACCAGGTCAGGCGGGGCATCGGCCTGGTGGAGCCATCCCGCAGCCCTGGATTCGCGGAGGACATGCCTGTGTGGGAGGTGGTGGCCACAGGCCTGTTTGGGACCTTCATGCTGCCGATCTGCGGGGAGTTGTCGGCCGGGCAGGGGGCCCGGGTCGACGCGGAGGTCCTGGCCTTGGGCTTGGCCCCGCTCCGACGACACCTGTTCCGGACCCTCTCCACGGGCGAGCAGATGCGAGTGCTCTTGGCCAGGGCCCTGGTCGGCAGGACCCGCATCCTGCTCCTGGACGAGCCTACCGCAGGGTTGGATATGGGGGCCAGGGCCGCGTGCATGGACGCATTGGAGACCCTCTCGGCCAGGCCCAGACCGCCCACTGTGCTCCTGGTCACCCACCACCTGGACGAGCTGCCTCGGACTGTCGACCAGGTGGTCCTGCTCAGGCAGGGCGAGGTGCTCGTGGCCGGCGAGCCTGAGGCGGTCCTGACCGGGGACAGGCTCGGCGGGTTGTTCAACTGCCGTGTCGCGGTCATCCGCCAGCACGGGCGGTTCGTGGCCGTCGCCACGCATGGGTCCGGATCATGGACCTGAGGGGTCTGCTCGATCAGCTCTATGCCCGGGCCAACCGCCGTGACCTGGTTCCGCCCGACCCCCTGCAGTTCGTGTACCGGTACACCCATCCTGCGGACCAAGAGGTCGTCGCCTTCCTGGCCTCGGGTCTGGCCTATGGCCGGGTCGGCCAGATCGAGAAGGACCTCGCCGACCTGCTGGCCCGGCTGGGAGATAGGCCCGCTGAGGCGGCGATGACGGCAGGGCCGCGATTGCTGCGGCGTCTCGAGGGCTTCAGGCACCGGTTCACGACAGGCACCGACGTGGCAGCCCTGTTGGAGGCGTTGGGTTGGGCGATCCGCCAGGCAGGGGGGCTGGAGAGGTTCTTCCTTCGGGGCCATGACCCTGCGGCCCCCACGGTCTTGCCCGGCCTGGACCGGTTCTGCGGGGCCCTGCTCGAGTGGTCCGCGTCCCGCCGCCCCTCCCTCGCTGCACCCGGGCTGCCGTACCTCCTGGCCAGACCTGCCCGCGGAAGCCCGTGCAAGCGATTGAATCTCTTCCTCCGCTGGATGGTCCGGAGGGACCGGGTGGACCTGGGATTGTGGACCGGCGTCGACCCCAGCAGGCTCGTGGTCCCCATGGACACCCACATGGGCCGGATCTGTCGACTCCTGGGCCTGTACCAAGGCAGGTCCGTGTCCATGGCCACGGCCCTGCAGGTCACACGCCGGTTTGCCGCGATCTCGCCGGCGGATCCGGTCCGGTATGACTTTGCCTTGTCCCGCGTCGGCATCGTGGGTGGCTGTACAGGCAGGCCCGGAAGGGCATGCGGGACCTGCAAACTGGCCCCGTTCTGCGATGCAACCATGGACCGAGAAGAGAGGCCCTGATCGCCTCAGGGCAGCGGCCTTGCTCGCGGTGGCGGTTGCTGCGGCAGTCTCTTGATCTTGTGCAGCGGCTGTGGTATGATGATATGGACCGCGGCCTTGATTCGCGGTCGACCTACACGGAGCGGATCGCCTGGACAGGCCTCACGGATGGGGGGGATTCAACAACTGTGAGGACATGGTCTATGACCAAATGGATGGCCCTGGGCTTGGCCGTTGCGCTTGCGTGCGGCCATGGGGTCCGGACGCAAGCGTCCAACACGGCATTGGGCTGGTCCACTTCGGGCAGGGTGACTGGGGTGGTGTGGGACGACCAGAATGCGAACGGCACGCGGGATGTCGGCGAACCCGGACTCCGCAGGACCGTGTTTCTGAGCACGGGCCAGACTGCAGTCACGGATGCCAACGGTGCGTACAGCCTGAACTGGGTTGCGCCCGGCGAGTACACGGTGTCGTTGTCGGGGTCTCCGAGGTCGGAGCTCTGCCCGGCATGGTTCCAGACCTACCCGTCCGATTCGGCCAACACCCCTCCGCTCTACCGCTGGACTCAGGTCTTTCGGGCCTTGCCAGGCAGCCAGGCCGAGTGCACGGTCCTGGACACGGACGCAGAAGGAGATGTCCTGTGTGCGGGCCACTTCGCCGGGACCGTGGACTTTGACCCCTCGTCCGGCCTGGACCTCCGCACCTCCAAGGGTGGCCAGGACCTGTTCGTGGCTCGTCTGGACAAGGGGGGGGAACGCAGGTGGGTCAGGACCTGGGGTGGGCCAGGGGCCGATTCGATCGGGGATATGCAGGTCGACGCTGCCGGGGACGTGGTCGTGTCAGGGGGCTTCTGCTGGACCGTGGACTTTGACCCTGGAGACGGGCAGGACCTGCGGACCGCCCAGGGACTGCCCGGCCGTCCAGATGGCTTCGTGTTGCGCCTCCGCGAAGATGGGACCTATGACCAGGTCTGGACATTCGGGGGCGCAGGGGCCCAAGTGGACATCCGGGGTCTGTGCCTGGACCCTGGCCCTGACCCGAACATCTACGTCACAGGCGACTTCTCCGGGACCGTGGATTTCGACCCAGACCCCTGGCAGGTCGACTCCAAGTCGGCCTCCTCGGGCTACCCCTACGCCTTTGTGACCCGGCTCAATGCGGACGGGTCCTATGGCTGGACCCGGATCATGGGGGGCATCCTGGAGACGTGGGGTGTGCGGGTCCGCGCGGACGCCCAGGGGTGGATCTCCCTGGCCGGGGCGTACAAGGCCATGGACGACCGATCCATCGACTTCGATCCCGGCCTGGGCAAGGACTACCGCGAAAGCAGCGGGGACTACGACGTGTTCCTCAGCAGGTTCGACGCAGGCGGCAACTACCTCTGGACCCGGACTTTCGGCGGCGCTGGCTGGGACCTGCCGTTCGACCTCCGCCTTGGCGCATCCAGGGGTGTGTGCATGGCAGGGGCGTTCAGCCTGTGGGTGGACTTCGATCCAGGGGACGGGATTGCCGAGTGGTACAGCGGCCATCAGCACGTGGGCGCGTGTTTCGTCACGAGGCTCGACGAGAACGGCCAATATGAGTGGGCCACCAAGGTCACAGACGACGCGGTGTACAGCTCCGGAATGTCCACGGCCATGGATCCCCTTGGGTACTCCTATGTGTTGGGCGAACAGGTCCTCGCAGGGGCCTCGAACGGCACCCGGTCGGACGTGTTCCTCATACAACTGGATCCCTGCGGCCGGGTTGTGTGGACGCAGGAGTGGGCATCCATCGTAGAGGGCATGATTGACGAGCCGGATCGGTACGTGCCCCAGCCGTGGGGCCTGGCCCTAGCCCGCAATGGCGGTCTCGTGGTCGCGGGACGGTTCACCGGCGCTGTGGACATGGACCCTGGACCAGGCCAGGACGTGCGGGCGGACTGTGGGGGCACGGATGCGTTCGTGACCAAGCTGGTGCGAGAGGCAGGTGTGCACCGGTTCACTGTGGGGCCTGGGCGCACTGTGGCGGGGATCGACTTCGGAAGCACAGAGACCCCGCCCGACTGAGCCTTCACTCGCTACAGGACCAGGGCGAGGAAGAGCAGCAGGGTCCCCAGGCAGGCGGCGCCCAGTGTCCATTGGCTCCATCGCAGGTACCTCCCATACGCGGGGTCCTGCTCCTCGAACTCGTGGTACACGTCCAAGTCGTCGGGCGGCCGCATGCAGATGCGGACATAGAGGTGGACCACGCCCGCCAGCACCAACCCAGATCCGCCCAGGATGATCAACCAGATCCGCATAAGACCAGCGTACAGCGTCCAGCGGCGGGGCACAAAGAAAACTCGCATACCCGGATTTTGTAGTTGACATCACATAGCTTGCAATGCATAATATGCTAAACAAGCTTAGCCAAGGAGATCCAGATGAGGTTTGAGAGCCAGTTGCTCAAGGGCATTGCCCCGGTCGTGGTCCTCGAGATCCTATCCCGTGGGCCCATGTACGGATACGAACTGAGCCAGGCCATAGACCGGCGAAGCCGGGAGGTCCTGACCCTGGGCAGGGGCACGCTGTATCCCCTGCTCTACAACCTCGAGGCCAAGGGGCTGATCCAGGGCCAGTGGCAGGACGGGGAGGCCGGACGAAGGAGGCGGTACTACTCGATCACAGGCAAGGGCAAGGAAGAGCTGGCCCGACAGAAGGCCCAGTTGAAGGAACTGACCCACGGCCTGAGGCTGGTGTTCGGCGAGGCCTTCTCGCCGGCCTAGGCCGAAAGGAGATCCAGCCATGGATACAACACCCAGACCGGACCTGCCGGGCTGTGCGGTCGCATTCATCGACCTGGTCGTGAAGAAGATCCGCTATCGAAAGAAGGTCCGCCAGGAGGTCAGGGATGAGCTGGCCGCCCACTTCGAGGACGAGTTGCGGGACTGCACCGACGTCGAGGATCGAGACCGGAAGGCACAACAACGGATCGCGGATTTCGGTGATCCCAAGGTCCTGGCCGCACTGATGAGGCGGGCCAAGAAGCGGTGCAGGCCCCTGTGGGCCAAGGTCGCGGTCCACGGCCTTCAGGCGGTCGGGGCCATGATCCTGTATCTGGTGATCTGCTCCCTGCCCCTGATGATCGGCAGGCCCACCATCCGGGTCAACTACCTGGACTGGGTCAACAACCTGGTCAGGGCGGGCCAGGACGAGGCCCTCAACGCCAAGCCCTATTACGACAAGGCGGTTGAGCTTGTGGCCAAGGCCCCTGACTGGCCGCCGGAGCTGAAGGCCTATCGAACAACCTGGCCCGGTGACATGAACGACCGGGAGCGAAAGGCCACGGCCGAGTTCCTGGACCAGAGCAGAGAGGCACTGGACACATTGAGAGAGGCCGTCAAGAAGCCCAGCTATTGGGTCCGTTATCAGTTCAGCCCCGAATACACAAGGGCCGACAATCAGGGTCACCCCTTGTCCTTCTCCGCCGGGCTCGTAGACCAGGCCACGAAACCTCTGGCGGGACGCAGAGACCTGATCCGGAGGCTGGAATTGCAGTGTATATGGAAGACCTGGAACGGGGACACAGACGGGGCTCTTGACGACGCGTCCGCCCTCCTCCGGTCGGGCCTCCACCTTCAAGGCAAGGGTACCTTGGTCGAGCAGTTGGTCGGCATCTCGGTCGAGGCCCTCGCCAACCGCCAGACGCTCCATGTGTTGACGAGGTCCGATACGACCGCCGAGGACGTGAAGCGGATCCAGGATGAGCTCGATGAGTTCTACGCCGCACAGGAGACCGTCTTGAGCCTTGACGTCGAGAAGGCCCTTCTGCTCGAGTACGTGCAGAGGACCTTCACGGACGACGGCAAGGGGAACGGCCGGGTCCTCGCACACGGCATCCCTCTCGTGACGAGCGACTGGAAGGACTCGCTGGCTGGCCTTCTCCTGTTCCGATACCCTGACAGGCAAGAGACCTCCAAACGGATCGAAGACTGCTACACGACCCTTGAGCGGACCATGAACC
>JAGOQT010000263.1 GCA_018007255.1 Phycisphaerae bacterium
GAGGTGGACTACTCCCTGGGATACACCCACATGTTCCCGAGGGCCGAGGAGTGGAGCTATTGGGCGGGGTTCGTCTACTACGACTTGACGGCCGCCAACCTGAAGACCCTGGAGGTCTATGCGGGCCTGACCTGGAACGTACTGCTGAGCCCGTCGGTCACGGTCTACTGCGACTTGGACAAGGACGAGGCGGGCGATCCAGAGGCCGACGACCTGACCAAGGGCAGGTATGTCGTATTGGCCCTGTCACACACCATGGAGAAGGCGGTCTCCCTGGGCGGCATGTCCCTGGACATCAGGCTCGGGGCGGGCCTAGGCTGGGGTGACAGCGAGTACAACGAAGGGTACTGGGGCGTAGACGGGGGCGGGTTCAACGACCTGGACTTCAGCGTGGCCGTGCCCGTGAACGTGTGGGGCATGACGATCACCCCGTCGGTCAAGGTGTTCATGCTGCTGGACAGGGACATCCGGGCTTCCCATGCATACTCCAACGACCATACCACCGTTTTGGCCGGAATCGGCCTAACCAAGACCTTCTAATCCCTGACCTTGGATGGAGCACAGGAAGATGAAACTGATGAGCACATGGATCTGGGGTGTTGCGGGCAACCTGTTTCTGACGCTGCCGGTAGGGGCAGAGGGATGGTCTGTCGCCCAAGCTCCCGTGACAAAGCCGGCTGTGGACACCGGCGACACGGCCTGGGTGTTAATCAGTTCCGCCCTGGTGATGTTGATGACCCCGGGCTTGGCCTTCTTCTACGGGGGCCTGGTCCGCAGGAAGAACTACCTCAGCGTACTCATGCAGTGCATGATCATCCTGGGAGTCCTAAGTGTTCAGTGGGTACTCTTTGGATACAGCCTGTCCTTCGCCCCGGGTTCCAGGTGGCTGGGCAGTCTCGATTGGGTCGGCCTCAGGGGTGTCGGACTGGAGCCTTACACGGACTACGCCGCCACGATCCCCCATCAGGCCTTCATGATCTTTCAGGCCATGTTTGCGGTGATCACCCCGGCCCTGATCATCGGCGCCTTTGCGGAACGCATGCGGTTTTCGGCCTTCCTTCTGTTCACCCTCCTGTGGGCGACGGTGGTATACGATCCGGTGGCCCACTGGGTCTGGGGAGTCGGCGGATTTCTCCGCAACCTGGGGGCCCTGGACTTTGCAGGCGGCACGGTCGTGCACATCAACGCCGGTATCGCGGCCCTGGTGACCGCCCTGGTGATCGGCAAGCGGAGGAACGCCCACGGTCATGCGACACCGCCCCACTCCCTGCCCTTCAGCGTCCTGGGCGCAGGACTGCTCTGGTTCGGCTGGTTCGGATTCAACGCCGGCAGCGCGCTCGGGGCCAACGGCCTGGCCACCAACGCCTTTGTGGTGACCCACACCTCCGCGGCGGCGGCCGCGGTCTCGTGGGCGGTCCTGGATTGGACGATCCACGGTGCGCCCACCATGTTGGGCACGATCTCCGGTGCTGTCGCGGGCCTGGTGGCCATCACGCCCGCCGCGGGATTCGTGGGGGTGGGCTCCGCCCTGGTCATCGGGCTCCTTGTGAGCGTCTTGTGCTTCATGGCGGTCAGCTACCTCAAACCGCGTCTGGGCTATGACGACTCCCTGGATGCCTTCGGCGTGCACGGGATCGGCGGAATCTGGGGGGCCCTGGCCACGGGCCTGTTCGCCTCCAAGGCCGTGAATCCCGCCGGAGCAGACGGCCTGTTCTTCGGCAACCCAAGGCAGTTCCTCATCCAGTTGCTGGCCACGGCCGTGACCGTCGTGTATGCCCTGGGGATGACGTGGGTCCTTTATCGGGTCGTGGATGTCCTGATCGGGGTCCGGGTCGGTGAGAAGGAAGAGTCCATGGGCCTGGACCTGACGGAGCACAACGAACGGGCCTACACCATGCTTGAGTAATCCCTAACCTGGAGGTCGAAGACCATGAAATTAGTCATAGCCATCATTCAGCCGCATCGGCTCGAAGAGGTCAAAGAGGAGCTCTACAAGGCCGAGGTGAACCTCATCACGGTCAGCGAGGTCCTGGGCCACGGCCGACAGAAGGGCGTGACCGAGGTCTACCGGGGGTTCAAGGAGACAGGCAACCTGCTCCGGAAGATCCGCCTGGAGATTGCGGTCAACGACAACTTTGTCGAGCCCACCATCCAGGCGATCAAGACAGGGGCTCGGTCTGGGGAGACCGGCGACGGCAAGATCTTCGTGCTGCCCCTGGAGGAGTGCCATCGGATCCGCACCGGGGAGACCGGCGGCGAGGCGATCGGATAGAGACCAGAGGTAGAATACAAATATGTCGCATCACAACTGTTCAAGACATATCTGTATCGATGCAGACTGGAGGCATAATGTTCTTGGGTCTGATTTAAGTGTTTGTAAAAAATGGCCTTAGATTCCAGCGTCCACATTCCGATTCACATGGCACAGCCATTGCAGGAGGTTGTTTGTCTTTGGCGTCGCGACTCGAGTCGCGGCCCTTGTGTGTTGAATGTCTGCGGCGTGGCGGGCATTCGGTTGTTGGACAGGGCTTGTGCTGGCGGCTCAAGCCCTGTCCTGTTACGATGACGCACCTTTGTACGGAGTGCAGGAGATCGACCATGAAAGAGTCGGGCGATTCCATCAGCGATCTGTTCGGCGCGAACGTGTTTACCCATGCGGTGATGCGGGAACGGCTGCCCAAGGATGTGTACAAGTCGCTCCAGCAGGCGATGGAAGGCGAGCAGCTGCTGGACCCTGCCCTGGCGGGCGTGATTGCCAACGCCATGAAGGACTGGGCCATCGAGAAGGGGGCGACCCACTTCTGTCACTGGTTCCAACCCATGACCGGTCTGACGGCCGAGAAGCACGACTCCTTCATCTCCCCCACGGCCGGCGGCGGCGTGGTCATGGAGTTCAGCGGCAAGGAGCTGTACCAGGGTGAGCCGGACGCCTCGTCCTTTCCCTCTGGAGGGCTTCGGGCGACCTTTGAGGCACGCGGGTACACGGCCTGGGATTGCACCAGCCCGGTCTTCATCAAGGAAGACGGCGAGAATGTGACCCTCTTCATCCCGAGCGCATTCTGCGCATACACGGGCATGGCCCTGGACAAGAAGACCCCCCTCCTGCGGTCCCTGGATGCCATCCACAAACAAGCCCTCCGCGTGCTGAGGGCCCTGGGCAACACCCAATCCCGCCGGGTGATGGCCACGCTCGGGCCCGAGCAGGAGTACTTCCTGGTGGATCGGGACGTGTTTGAAGCCCGCATGGACCTGGTCCTGACCGGACGGACCTTGTTCGGCGCCCCCTCGCCCAGGGGCCAGGAGATGAACGACCACTACTTCGGCACGATCCCCGAGCGGGTGGGGTCGTTCATGCATGAGGTCAACACGGAGCTCTGGAAGCTGGGCGTGTCTGCCAAGACCCAGCACAACGAGGTGGCCCCCTCGCAGTACGAGCTGGCCCCCATCTTCACCACGGCCAACGTGGGCAGCGACCACAACCAACTGGTCATGGAGACCCTCCATAAGGTGGCGCGGAGGCACGGTTTCGAGTGCCTGCTCCACGAGAAGCCCTTTGCCGGGGTCAACGGGTCGGGCAAGCACGTCAACTGGAGCCTGTGCACGGACGACGGGATCAACCTGCTGGAGCCGGGCAAGACCCCGCACGAGAACATGGTCTTCCTTGTGGTGCTCGGCGCCGTGCTCAAGGCCGTGGACCAGTACGCGGCCCTGCTGCGGGCCAGCGTGGCCACTGCGGGCAACGAGCATCGATTGGGCGCGCACGAGGCCCCGCCTGCAATCATCTCTGTTTACCTGGGCGAACAACTGACGGACATCCTGGGACAGTTGGCCCAAGGCAGCGCCAAGACCTCCAAGAAGAACGGCGAGATCCGGCTCGGGGTCTCCACCCTGCCTTCCCTGCCCAAGGACTCCACGGACCGCAACCGGACCAGCCCCTTTGCCTTTACGGGAAACAAGTTCGAGTTCCGCATGTGCGGGTCGAGCCAGTCGGTATCGGGGCCGGCCTTCGTGCTCAATACGATCGTGGCCGAGGTCTTCTCGGAGATCGCAGACAGGCTGGAGTCCTCCAAGGACGTGCAGGCTGAGGCCCAGAAGATCCTGCAGAAGATCGCCCGCGAGCACGGCCGAATCACGTTCAACGGCGACAACTACGCGGAGGAGTGGGTCCAAGAGGCCAAGAAGCGGGGCCTGCCCAACCTGCGTTCCACGGTGGAGGCCCTCAGCCACATCCTGGATGAGCCCAACGTAAAGGTCCTTGAGAAGCACGGTGTGCTGAGCCGAGAGGAGCTCAGGGCCAGGACGGACATCCTCCTGGAGACCTACAGCCTGGCCGTGAATGTCGAGGCCCTGACCATGGTCGGCATGGCCCGGCGCCAGATCGCGCCGGCTGTGGAGCGATATGCCACGTCCCTGGGGGACGCAATGGAGGCCCTGTCCGGGGCCGAGGTCAGCAGCCCGACGCTCCGAGCGAAGCTCCGGAAGGTGTGCGACCTCATGGATGCACTCGGCGAGCACACGGCGGGCCTGGAGCAAGCCACTGCCGAGGCCAGGTCGGTGAAGGGCACGCTCAAGAGGGCCGAGGCCTACCGCGATGGGGTGATCCCCGCCATGCATGCCCTCCGCAAGGCCGCGGACTCGCTGGAGACGATCGTGGACACGGAGGTCTGGCCGCTGCCGACCTATGCCCAGATGCTGTTCGCGTGACCGCCGACCGCCCCGACTCCGTGGGGTGCCAGGGCGCCCCGGGCCGGACGAGCATCCCGCGAGCCTTACCGTAAAAGGACTCGACGGGGACGCGGGTCCAGGGGATAATGGCCCCGGCATCGTTTCACGGAGCATGGGATGGATCAGAAGGAAAGTGTCCGAATCGCCCAGGAGGGCCCGGTGGTCGTGGTGGGCTTTGCAGCGTCCTCCATCACAGACGCCCAGGTGATTGCAGCCGCGTCTACGCGGATCCGCGGGCTCCTGGAAGCGGGTGCGCCCAGCCGGGTCGTGTTCGACTTCTCGGGTGTCGGCTTCTTCTCTTCGCAGGTCCTGGGTCTGCTGCTGGAGACGCGGGCCAGGCTCCGCGCAACCGGGGGCAAGGTCGTGATCAGCAGCCTTGCGCCGGCCCTGCAGCGGGTGTTCAAGATCACAAGCCTGGACCGGATCTTCGAGTTCTTTCCCACGAGGCAGGCTGCGATGGCCGCAGTCGGACCCACGAACTAGATGGGGGGCAACAGGATCATGTGGATCGCTACGCAATTCTCCGTATTCATGGTCAACAGGCCCGGCGTACTGGCCCAGGTCCTGGGTGAGCTGGCCCGCGCCAAGGTCAACCTCCTGGCCATGACCATGGTGGACTCCTCCGAGCATGGGGTCATGCGCGTGGTCTTCGAACAGACCGACAGGGCTCGGGCCGTCCTGAAGGGGCTGAACATGTCCTTCGACGAGACCGACGTGTTGTGTGTGAGCCTGGAGAACAGGAGCGGGGCCCTGGCGGGCGTCATGGAGAAGCTTGCCAAGAACCACATCAACGTCACCTACGCCTACTGCACGGCCGGCGCACGAGGCGGGCGCACCACAGGCGTGATCAAGGTGGCGGAGATCGGAAAGGCCATGGGCGTCCTGGGACCTGGACGACGCAGGCAGGGCAAGACCGCATCCGCGATCCGTAGGCCTCGTTCCCAGAGGCGATAGGGCCCTGCGCGGAGGGACTCAGAGGTTCATGGGGATGCCGCGCTGGGCAAGGTATTCCTTGATCTGGCGGATGGTGCAGTCGCCGAAGTGGGTGATCGAGGCCATGAGCACGGCATCTGCGTGACCGAGGGTGATCGCGTCGGCCAGGTGCTCCAACCTGCCCGCCCCCCCGGAGGCGATGACCGGGATGGTCACCGCGCCGGTCACGGCCCGGTTGAGGTCGTTGTCGTACCCTGCGCAGGTCCCGTCCGCGTCCATGCTGGTCAGCAGGATCTCCCC
>JAGOQT010000007.1 GCA_018007255.1 Phycisphaerae bacterium
CCTCCAGACTATGTCGACATCGGCCTCCGCGTCTATGATGGACAGGACACGGTCCGTATCGCCTGCGAACCCGCAGGCACCTTGACGTCGCCGCTGCGCATAGCCAAGCATGGGACCGTGTACGGGATCGCCTTGGTGGACCCCTCCGACTCGAGCGCCTCTGCGATCCGAGTCGCAACCCGTTCGGGGGTCAAGGCCCTGCGGAGGTACTAGCTGGTCGCAGGGCGAGCCTTCGAGGGCGTATTCTCATCCGTATCGGGCCCGTGGTATACTGTCCCCGGGTCTGGAACGACGACCCTCGGACGGTTCCCGCGGAGGCTGTCATGAGCGGAACGACGACGAAGAAGGGTCTGGCCCTTGGGGTCATGGTGGCGGCCCTGTGTGTGAGCCCATCGTGGGCCCAGCGGCGCATGGAGGCCCTGGACCGTGGTGTGGTGGCCCTCCGTCATGGGGACGGCCAGGTCTACGTCGGCTGGCGGATGCTGGGGACCGATCCGCAGGATGTGGCCTTCAACCTCTATCGCGAGACAGAGGGCCGCCAGCCGGTGCGGCTCAATGCAGGGCCGATCCAGGCGACCACCGACTACCGGGACTCCACAGCGGACTTGACCAAGACGAATGCCTATTCCGTGCGTCCCGTCCTGGATGGGACCGAGCAGGACGCCGGTGCACCCTTCGTGGTGCCGGCCCATGCCCCAGTCCAGCCCTTCATCTCGATCCCGCTCCAGAGGCCCACCGCGGAGGATGCGGTCCCCACGCACACGGCAGACGACTGCAGTGTGGGCGACCTGGACGGGGACGGCCGGTACGAGATCGTCCTCAAGTGGATCCCCAACTCCAGCGGGTATACCCGGCTGCTCGACGCCTACAGGCTGGACGGGACCCGCCTGTGGCGGATCGACATGGGCAGGAACGCGGAGGCGGAGGGCTTCACGGTCTATGACCTGGATGGCGACGGAAAGGCAGAGGTCGCCTGCAAGACCGGGGACGGGACCGTGGACGGCAGGGGGCAGGTCATCGGCGATCCGAATGCCGACTGGCGGGGGTCCTCAACCCACATCGTTCGCGGAACCGAGTACCTGAGCGTCTTTGACGGCCGGACCGGGGAGGTCTTGGACACGACCGACTATGTGCCCACACGAGACCCCATCGACGGGTGGGGCGGGATCGGCGGCAACGGCAACAACGACTCCATCGGCAACCGGGCCAACAAGTTCCTCTCCTGTGTGGCCTATCTCGACGGCCAACGCCCAAGCCTGGTCATGTGCCGCGGTGTGTTCGGGAGGTCCGTGCTGGTGGTCTGGGACTGGAAGGACGGGAGGCTGGCCAAGAGATGGGTGTTCGACTCAGGGATCAGCTATCCCCCATATCGTGACGCCTCGCCCTATTCGGGCATGGGCAACCACAACCTCAGTGTGGCCGACGTGGACCAGGACGGCAGGGACGAGATCGTGTACGGGGCCATGGTAGTGGACGACGATGGCAAGGGTCTGTGCACCAGCGGGCTCCGCCACGGAGACGCCCTGCACGTGGGGGATCTGGACCCGTGCAGGCCCGGCCTGGAGGTCTTCGGTCCCCACGAGAACGAGGGCTCGGTCTGGGACAAGGACACCCCCGGGGCAGCGATGTACGGCGCCCGGACCGGCCAGGTGATCTTCGGCGTGGGCCTTGGGGTCGACGTGGGGCGGGGCGTGGCTGCGGACATCGATCCCCGCCACCCTGGATTCGAGAACTGGGGCGGACCTGGGGGATTGCGGGACTGCACGGGAAAGACGATCTCCGACGTGACCCCGTCCTCCACCAACTTCGTGATCTGGTGGGACGCGGATCTGACGCGGGAGCTCCTGGACCGCAACCATATCGACAAATGGGACTGGATGAGCAACACCACGAACCGCCTGTTGACGGCCGAGGGTTGTTCGGCCAACAACGGGTCCAAGGCGGTTCCTTGTCTGACCGCGGACATCCTGGGCGATTGGCGGGAAGAGGCGATCTGGAGGGCCACGGACAGCACGGCTCTCCGGATCTACACCACGACCATACCCGCTGCGAATCGGATGACCACCTTGATGCACGATCCCCAGTACCGCTTGAGCATCGCCTGGCAGAACGTGGGCTACAACCAGCCCCCGCACCTGAGCTTCGCCCTCGACGGGGTGGCCCCCTCGCAGCCCCGGCCCAAGGGCACCGCGTGGAGACCCTAGCCGTCGGCGGGCGTCCCGGTTGCTGGCCACCGATCCTCCAGATCCCCTTGTCGCGGCGCCCTGCTGTCTGTACACTCTCGGGTATGGACATCCCAGATGAACCCCAACCAAGGGCCTCCGGACGTCCCCCTTCGCGCCGGCGCGGCGGGACGCTCACGAATGTCGTGAGCGGGGTCGTCCTCTTGGGCCTCTTGGGCCTGGGCCTGTGGTGGGTCATCAAGGGTCTGGGCCAGGCCGGCCAGCAATACACCGAGGCGGTGATCCAGGCCAAGGACGATTCCACGGTCATCAAATGCCAGATGAACCTCAGGTCTGTGTGGCAGGTCCTCCAGGCCCATGTGGCGGCAGAGGGTGCGTACCCTGAGACCAGGCAGGACCTGGGCAACCTGTGCGGGGACTCGCGACTCCTGCGGTGCCCGGACGCGAACGGCGAGGACTACGTGTATCTGCCCCCGCGCCGCATTGATGCGGCCGCGCCCCAGATCGTGTTGTATGAGCCCAAGGCCGTACACGGCGGCCGGAGCTGTGTCCTGTTCAGTGACGGGCGGATTGTGTTGCTTGGCCCGGAGGAGGTCAAGGGCGCCCTGGTGGCGGTGCCTCCGAGGTAGAGGCTCGCCCAGGGCGTGGAGCAGACCCATGCCGCACCGAAGCATGACCCTCAAGGAACTGGCCCAGATGCTGGGCATGGACCTGCGCAGGCTGGAGCGCATGGCCCAGCGGGGACAGATCCCTTGTCACAAGGTCGGGGCCCAGTATCGCTTCAACCGGGCGGAGGTCACGGACTGGCTGCAGCGGAACATGGGCACCATGAAGGCCGACCACCTGGCCGAGGTCGATGCGGGCATCACCGCGCACCGACAGAGCCACAAGGATGAGGCGATCGTCATCCCCCTGCTGAGGATTGAGGCGATCACGGTCCGTCTGGATGCCCGCACGCGGACCAGTGCCCTACGAGAGCTCGTGGCCCTGGCACACAAGACCGGCCTCGTGTACGACAGCGAGGCCCTTCTGGACGCAGTGGTGCAGCGGGAGGATCTGTGCAGCACGGCCATGGGAGGGGGGATCGCGATCCCCCACCCCCGGCATCCGCTGCCCTATGCCCTGGCCGAGCCGATCCTCGTCGTAGCCAAGACCACGCAGGGGATCGTATTCGGCGGGTCGGATGGGGGCCTGGTCAATCTGTTCTTCCTGACCGCCTCACAGGAGGATCGCCACCACGTGCATGTCCTGGCCCGGCTGTGCCGGATGCTCCACGACGGGGTCCTGATCCGGCAGCTTGGAGAGGCCCAGACCGCAGCCGCGATGATGGAGCGGATGGGAGAGCAGGAGCAGCGGATCCTGGCTGCATCGGCGTGACCGGGTGGGCCGGCTCGGGGGTGCAACTGGGGCCCAGTCCGGTCTGCGGACAGGACGCAGCGGACCTCATGGCCTGCCCCTCTGCCACACGCCCACCAGGAGGGCGCCGGTGACCAGGGAGAGGAACACGAACAGGACCGGGGGCAGGGCCGCTTGGTCGCCGAACTGGCTCTTGGCCAGTGCAGCGCCCAGGGCCGCGTTCTGCATGCCCACCTGGATGGCCAGGGCCCTGCGCTGGGCCACGGACATGGCGAACAGGACCCCGACCCAGTACCCGCCTGCCAGGCCAAGGGCATTCAGGGCCAGGCATGCCCCGAGGACCCGGGCCGTTGGGGCCGAGAACTCGGCGGCCCGCAGGTGCCGGGTGCTGCCTGCCAGGACCACCGCGCAGATCACCATGATGAAGGTCACGGACAAGGCCGGAAACACGGCCTGGATGCGGTCCACGCGGTCCCCCAGCACCTGCCTTGCAGCGAATCCGAGGAGCAGAGGCACGATCACCATGTAGGCCAGCTCGAAGACCATCTTCCAGACATCGACCGGCAGGATCGAGCCGGCCAGCCACCGCGTGAGGGCCGGTGTGAGGATGGGACAGAGCACAGTGGAGACCGTGGTCAGGGACACATTGTAGGCCGTGTCCGCATGGGCCACGTAGCTCAGGGCATTGCCTGCCATGGCGTCCGGGGCCGCCCCCGCGATGATCAGACCCACGGCGTGGTCCGGCTGCAGGGCAAAGGCCTTGGCCACAAGAAAGGACCCCACAGGCATGATGATGAACTGGGCCAGGGTCCCGATCAGGATCAGGCCGGGTCGCTCCAGGATCCTCTTGAAGTCCTCAAGCCGCAGGACCATGCCGATGCCCAAGAGGGTCACGCTGAAGAACAGGTTCAAGAGGGGGATGTGCCCGGCGACCTTGTAGCCGCCCACCCACTGGAAAGGGGCCGGCCGGTAGAGTGCAGCCAGACCCAGGAGGATGACCCAGACCACGAAGTACCGTGTGTAGAAACCAAGGGCCTTCTGCCACATGGAGTGGGAGTATACTGCCGGTCCGAATTGGGCCCCAGAAGAAAACTCACTACAGCCGGATCACGGGGCGAGGTTTGAAGACGCACACAAGACCGATCAAAAGGCAGATCACGGTCCAGATCCAGGCCATGGAGTCGGTCCCGACCCTCGCCGTCAGGGGGCCGAGACCCTCCAGGATCGACCGTGATTCCGGCATCGACCGGAGGATGCCCCACACGGCAAAGGTCAATGAGATCAGCCCCAGGACATCCAGCAGCAGGGGCAGGCGGGCCAGCCAGACCCTGTGCGAAAGGTGGGCCATGACCGCCTTGCACTCCGCCTCCATCTCCTGCCTCCGGGCCTCGATCGCCTCCCGGGACAAGCGGGGCGTCTCCTGCTCGATCCGCTTCATGAGCCTGACCTTGAAATCTGGGCATAGGCCGGGCACGGAATGGGATGCGGCCATGGCCGCATCCAGCTCGCCGAGCCGTTGACCCAATCTGCGGCAGGCACTGCATACGGTCAGGTGCCCCTCTACAGCAGGCCGATCGCCGGCCGGCAGAGTCCCTTCCTGCATCTCCATGATCCGGTCTCGGTATTCAGGACAGGCCATAGGCATCCTCACGTCCGTCCATCCTCTCCGTCAGTTCTCTTCTGGCGCGGTGCAGGAAGGTCTTGACGGTCCCCATGGGGATCCCCAGCATCTCGGCTACCTCCTGGTAGGACCGCTCCTCCAGGTAGTACAGGGTCACCACCCGCCTGTACCGTTCTGGCAGACCATCGAGCAGGGCCCGGACGTCGACGTTCCCGCGGTCCGGCCCAGGGACCTGTGCAGCGGCCGCACGCTCCAACGCCGATCCCTCTGTGGAAACCCTGGATTCGGAGGCCCGGCGTTTGAGCTCCGTCAGGCAGGTGTTCCGAGCGACGACATAGATCCAGGTGGATAGGGACGCGGCCCCGGTGTAACCGGGCAGGCCCTTCCAAATCCGGACGAAGGTCTCCTGCGTCATGTCCTCAGCAGCCTCCCGGCTTCTCATCATGGCCAGGGCCAGGTGCAAGATCTTGTCCTGGTAACGGTCCACCAACAGATCCAAGGCCCGGCGATAGTCGCCGGACTCCATGTGTCGGCGGATGTCCTCGTCCATCATGTCGCGTCTCAAGGGCCCTGTGGCACAGCCACGGTTCGGAACCGACCGTTTAGACTACGACGGCCCCGGGCTTGTTTCAACGAGATGGCTTGTCCCCGACGGATCTGTTTCTTGAAACATCCCACCGGCCGCGGAAGTCCAAACGGGCAAAGGGTTCGACCAGGGGTCGTCAGGTACATAAGACTCGAAACCGGACATCACGTCGAAAGGGAGTTGATTATGGATGGATTGAAGTACTTGATCCCCATCTTTGGGATCGGCATGATCATCACCTGGATCATCACCGAGGCGATGAAAAACCGCAAGATCTACGAACTCTTCCACAAGGAACGGCTTGCCGCCATTGAGAAGGGCATCGAGCTGCCTCCCCTGCCACTGGAGCTGTTCAAGGAGACCGGCCGAATCGGCCAGAGTCCTCGTTACCTCCTCAAGGGGATGATCTGGCTCTTCGTGGGCCTGACGCTTCTGGTGGCCCTTTATTTCGATACCCGGGTGAGGGACCGTGCCCTGTATGCCCTGATCCCGGCGGGTGTGGGCGTGGCCTATCTGCTCTATCACGCCATTGCAGGTAAGAAGGAAGAGGAGCAGGCCAGGGGCCCCCAGGCCCATGGGGCCGTGCACCAGACCTTCAAGCCCTGATCCTCTCCAGGATCAGGGTCTCATCCGAGGCCGGCCCGGAACGATACGCCTGCACTGCCTGAAGGAGTCCAGGGACCATGGGGACGCCGGGCCCAAGGATCCGCCCTTGCCTCACCAAGCCGCAGAGGGCCTCCACCTCCAGGGGGATGCCCTGTCGATCCCGGGCCTCTGTGACTCCGTCGGTTCAGAGGATGAGTCGGTCTGCAGCGGACCGGGCCGCCTCCGCAGCCATGCGAGTCGTTCTGCCTCATAGGCCTGGTTGATCTCTTCCTCGATCTCTCGGTTCATGACATCACTCCAAGGGTTGCAGGCCGCCAAGGCCGGTCGCGACCATTGCTGTACCCTGGGCAGAGGCATGGGGCAAAGGCATCGACTCAGAGACCGTCGAAGGGCCGGACGGAAGAATCAAAAAACGGCCGTTGACATCTATACATTGTCTGGAGAGACAGGGACTCGTTGCGTCCCGTTGGGGCGCCTCAGAGACGGGACGCAGACGCAAGTACTATCGACTCAAAGAGAAGGGCTCCAAGGTCCTTCGGGTGCAGCAGGACCAGTGGAGGGTCGTTCATTCAGCCTTGGCACAGTTGTGGGGGACCAAACCATGTTCGATCTAGTCGGTCAGATTCGATCCTGGCGGGAACACCTCGCCGGAGAAGGGGTCTACAGTCCGTCCGACCTTGATGAGCTGGAGTCCCATCTCCGTGAAGAAATGACGACCCTGGCCAGAACGGGCCTGTCTGAACAGGAGACCTTTGCCGTGGCCTGCATGCGGGCGGGCGACTCCAAGGACCTGAGCCCGGAATTCGCCAAGGTGAACGGGGGTATGGTCTTCAGGAGCAGGCTCTTCTGGATGGGTGTCGGGGTACTGGGATATGGACTCGTGGTGATGCTCGCGTCAGTCGTGTCCAAGGGGGCCATCCTCATGGCTGCATCTGCCAGCCTGAGGGGCCATGCCTTGGGCATCCTGGACGAATCGGTTCGTGTCCTGGCCCTGGCGATTGGGATCCTGGGGCTGTTGGTCGCTGTCAGGAAGGGTCCGGGTTCCCTGACCTCCCCTGCCTGGCTGCATTCAACGCGAGGCAGGATCGGCCTATTTGCCGGTCTGGCGGTCCTCAGCCTGGCCCTCCTGGCCGGTCAGAACCTGCTCACAATGGGTACCACCCGCCTGCTCGGCCCCAGCGACATAGGAGAGATTCACCTGGTGGCTGCCTACGTCAATCTGTTCTGGTGGATGGCCGGATCGCTGCTGTTGATTGGGCTTGTGGTGAAGACCTGGAGTTCTATCTCTGCCGGCGGTCATGCTTCAAACTGAGGTTCTGCAGACCTGAGAGAGCACAGAAGTCAGAACCCAGAAGCCAAAGAGGAAAGACGACTCCACAGACCGACGGCCTTCTCCAAGGCGTTTCTACCCGCTGTTCTGTGCCCGTGGAAAGGGCTTCAACCTCCTCTGAGTCCTGCGTTCTGGGTCCTAATGGACCTTGCGCAAGTCGGTTCAGGGCTCCCGCTTAGAGATCTGCACCCTGCGCCGTACGCTTTGCGCCCTACGCCTGGTGCGCGGCGACGAGCCGGGCGTGGGCCCTGCGCAGCTTGTCCAGGAACTCGCCCTTCTGAAAGTTCAGGGACCACTTCCTCATAGTCAGCCATCCGCCGAACCGGATGAGGTGGTTTCGCCAGGACCGGTACCAGGCCGCCCACGCAGCCCTGAGGTTGTGCAGCGACAAGGCCATCGCAGCAGGGAAGGACAGGATGCTGGCCGCCACCAGGAAGAGGTAGTGGAAGCGGTAGAATCCCCGCATGATGCCCCTGACCGCCTCCTGCATCTCCTGGGCGGTCACGGGCGGGTCCGGCTCGAACAGGGGGAAGTTGCCGTCATAGTACTCCCAACCGACCGTGTCGAGGGGATAGATCCGATGCTGCTCTTCGAGCCTGCGGCGGAAGTCCGTGCCCGGCAGGGGGACCGGGAGCAGGATCTGTATGGTATCGAGGCGGGCCTTGCGGATGAATCGCTTGAACCGCTGCGCTCGCTCCTTGATCGGAAGGGTGAACGGGAGGGCCTCTCTGGCTGGATAGCCGAAGATGAACATCCCGTGCACGATGAATCCGAACCGATGGAAGACCCGCACCAGGGACATCATATCCGCCGCACTGACGTGCTTGTTCATGGCCTTGAGCTCCTCGTCGATGGGGCTCTCGAAGCCGATGGCCACATACTTGATGCCCGCCTTGCGCATGGCCGTCAGGAGGTCCGGGTCGCGGGCCTTGTCCAGGCGGATCTGCACGGTCAGCTCCAACCTCTTGCCGATCCGTTCCTGGTACGCGCTGAGCCGCTCACAGAAGCGGACGGTCTCCTCCCGGTCCTGGCCGAAGAGGTCATCCACGACGAAGAACTCCTTGGCCCCATGGGTCTCCACGAGCTGTGCGATGTGCTCCAAGAGCCGCTCAACGGGGGCAGGCCGGGGTTTTCCCTTCACTGTGCAGAACTCGCAGTGCATGCAGCACCCGCGTATCCGCTCCACAGGATAGATCTCGATCTTGGCGTGGCGGACCAGGGAGAAATCGGGCTGGGGCAGCGGGTCAAACTCGGCCAGGGGCTCGCGGCCCGGCGTGGTGACCACCTGTCCTGCCTCGAGATAGGCGATGCCCTTGACGTCCCGGACAGGCCGTTGGGTCTCCAAGGCATGAAGGAGCTCGCGGAGGGTGACCTCCCCCTCGCCCAGGACCACATAGTCGATGCCGGAGGCGAGGGCCTCTGCCACGTTCTCTCCTGCAAAGTGCTGCCCGCCGGCCACGGTGACGACCCCCTGGTCCTTGTAGAACCGGGCCAGCTCATAGAGCCTTGGGATCGTGCTGGTCAGGCCCCCGTACAGGCCCACCACGTCCGCGGGCCTCTCCCTCTGAAGGACGGTGTGATCCGCACCGGTCTGGTCGCCCAATGGGGCGGAGCGGCGGAGGTTGTTCTCATCGATGACCTCCGCGTCCCACCGCTCCATCTCGTTGACGGCGCTGGCGACGATCACGGGCCCCAAGGCGGTGGTCTTTCGGGCGATCCGCGAGTAGATATTGAAGGCCGGGAAGGCCGGCACCACGACCCGAAGCCGATGCCTCTTGTGGGATAGGTCGATCGAGGAAACCGCCATAATCACTCCTTATCGAGAACCGTTCTGCACAGAGCAGGTGCGCACAAGGTATCCCCAAGATCGGCAGCGTGCAAGCGTCATCTCCCTGCGGCCGCTTGAATCAGGTGCGGAATTCTGATAGGATGGATCCTATGAGTCCTGCAAAGGCAGGCATGCTGGAGGAGCATAGAGATGCGGAATTCTCTTGGACTCTGGGCGACGTCCGTGCTCCTGATGGCCTTCTGGGTACAGGCAGCGAGGCCCCAAGGAGGCGATCCCAACGGGGGGCCTCAGCCGGTCTACAGGCACCAGATCACCGTGCCAGGGGATGAGTTCCAGAGCTGGACGTCGCCTGCCTTCATCAAGTTCACGATCCTCGTCAAGCCCGGCTTCGATCCCAACGTGGTCTTCTTCCAGGACAGCCGGCGATATGAGTATCACTTCGACTTCGCCACAGAGCACCTTGATCCCTTCCTGGGCATGACCCAGGCCGGGGTTGACCAGGTCACGATGTACGCCCGAGGGCAAGAGGCGGTCCTGGGGGCCGTGATCCTGCCGCCCACCTGGGGCAAGACCTTCAACGAGTACGGCATCCAGTTGACCCGATACGACGCCTACACCAAGGAGGAGGCGGCCCGCTGGTTCTCCGTGGTCAAGGCCGCCATTGTGGCCGACCCGGCGATCCAGGCCTGGTACTTCCCGACCTATGAGCAACTCACCGTGGCCCAGCAGAACCGCGACTGGTTCGCGGACCAGGGCATGCCGATCGGGTCCACGGCCCAGTGGGCCGAGGGCAACACCGCGTATGCGGATGGGTGGGCCGTGGGCCCACTGCGGTTCGTGGAGGGCGGCCGGATCCAGTCTGCGTTCGCCCGGGGCGATCTGGCCACTTCGGATCTGCTCCTGACCGACGGCGTGCCTGCGGATGTGCCGCCCCTGGCAGGGATCATGACCCTTCGCGCAGCCACACCCAACTCCCACGTGGCCATCCTGTGCAGGTCCAAGGGCATCCCCTTCGTCCACCTGGCCATGGACCCGGACGTGGCCAAGGCCCAGGCCTTTGTGGGCAGGCGGGTGTACCTGTCCGTGATCGGCCAGAGTACAGGCGGAGGGATGGGCATCGAGATCCTTGATGTGAACGACATGGAGCCGGACCTGGTGGCCTCGCTCCTGTCCCTCAAGGACGCCCCGGCTGTGCAGATCCAACCCATGCGGACCTACGGCGGCCTGTGCGCGGACACCGAGGGCCTGACCCCGAACCACATCCCCTTCTTCGGAGGCAAGGCCTCCAACTACGGGGTCCTCCGCCGGGCCATACCGGACAACTGCCCCAGGGCCATGGCCTTCTCCTTCGACCTCTGGAACGCCTTCCTGGATCAGGTTCCGACGGGCGGTTCGACGACACTCAGACAGCGGATCGCCGAAAGGCTGGCTTCATACACCCAATATCCCCCCTCCGACATGGAGGCCCTGTCCTCTGAACTGGCCGCGATCCGGAACCTGTTCACGGACACCCGGGCCAGCACCTTCAGCACGTCACTCCGGCAGGGGGTGCTCGATGCACTAGAGGCCTTCGGATTCGATCCCAAACAGAACATCCGGTTCCGCAGCTCGACCAACGTGGAGGACAGCGACCGGTTCACAGGTGCAGGCCTGTACGACAGCTACAGCGGGTGTCTGGCGGACGACCTGGACGCGGACGACGCAGGTCCGTGCACCTGCGATCCTGTAGAGGCCAAGGAACGAGGCGTGTTCCGGGCCGTCCGGAAGGTCTTTGCCAGCTTCTACAACGACAATGCCCTGTTGGAGCGGCTCCGGTACGGCGTCGATGAGTCCCGGGTCGGGATGGCCCTGCTGGTGCACCACTCCTTCCCGGACGAGATCGAGATGGCCAATGGAGTGGCCACCCTGGAGAGGAGTTGGGACGGGACCTGGTCCGTGGACCTGGTGTCCCAGTTGGGGGCCGTGTCCGTGACGAACCCGCCCATGGAGGCGGTCCCTGAGTGGGTCCGGATCGACCGGGGTGCATGGGGCGTGTCGGCGTGGATCGAGCAGAGGTCGTCCCTGGTCCCCCTGCGCGAGCCCGCAGTCATGGAGTGGGAGGCAGACTACGTGAGCCTGTACGGCCTCCTGGCCAAGGCAGGCGACCAGTACATGGAGATCACGCACAAGGCGGATGCGACTCTGGACCTGGAGTTCAAGAAGGTCGCACCGGAGGGCCGGCTGGTGATCAAGCAGATCCGGCCGATCCCGCAGGCCTCAGACCAGGGCTACTCCGATCCTCTCCTGCTCGGGGGGCCAAGGCCCTTTGCCGTGGTCCAGGGCAGAGGTGGAAGCGTCTTTGCCAACCATCGCCTCAAGTCAAGGTGGACCCTGCGTCCCCAGAGCCAGTGGCTGACTGAGGAGAACCTCCAGACCTGCCTGTACGGGGTCCTGGACCTGGAGTACGTCAGCGATGGGAAGGTCCACAAGGTGTCGGCCCCCATGTCCGACCTTCCCAAGGCCACGCACGAGGTTGAGTCGCCCCAGAACGAATACAGCAACTTCAAGCTGACGGACACCTGGGTACTGCAGGGCCTGGGCAACGGGCGGACCTATCGCCTTGTGACCCGGCCGATGTTCGAGGCCACGGTCTCCGATCCCGTGGTCACGGCGGGTGACCTGGGCCTCCGGCTGGAGGTGGGGTACGAGGATCCCGTATCCGGGGGGGAGTCGGGGCTCACCCAACTCGATGTGGTCACTCTGTATACACCGTGGGAGCCGACCCAAGAGGAGGCCTCTGAGGAGTACTCGTACACGGACCCCAACGGCCTGGCCATCACCACCCGCTTCTACGTTCGCTGGCTCTTCACGGGCGCGGCGCCGACCACGATCCAGTTCGTCCAGACCAGGATCGCAGGCCTGACTGCGGACCCGATCGTCCTGACCGACCTGTTCTCCCAGAGCGTAGGGGGCGGGCCGCACCTGTGCCCCAAGGAGTTCCTGTTCGAGCCCCAGCTCGAACCGGGCATGGCCCAAGGTGTCCTGGATGAGCTGCGGGCCCAGGACATCCGCCTGATCTACCTGCACACCGGAGACAAGGAGTGCCGTCCCCATGAGGCAGGGGACCTGGATCCCTGCGTGCGGCTCTACGGCTTCAACGACCCGATCTGCCAGGGGTGGTGATGCAGCGACGTCCCCGCGACAAGAGAGAACGTGTCCTGTCTGGATCGAATCCCGAGGTGGACGCGGAGGGTAGACCACCCCGCGTCGGGGGGCCCCCAGGGAATAGGGAGTTCAGGATGTCTCGCTACCTCGCCATGGCATTCGTCGTGATCGGTGCAGTGGGGATAGGGGCCACCCGGAGTCCGGCCGCTCCGATCGCCACCACCGGCCTGCCTGCCCAGATCGAGATCTGCCCAGCCGGGGACCACAGCCTGCGGATCACGCTCAAGCCGCTGACCTTCAAGGACCGGTTTCCCTACACCCCGGCCCTTTCAGACCGCGAGTACCCCGATCCCGTGATCCGCCTGAGGGAATTGGCCGAACCGGTCAGGGGCCGGGTCGGGGACCTGTCTGTAGAGGTGCGGCCGATGCCCCTGGAGGTGATCGTGACCAATGGGCGGGGCCAGGCAGTCCAGGACCTGGTCTTTGACAGCAATGGGACCCTGACCTTCAAGGTCGGCGACCATCCCGTCCTGGGCATGGGCGAGGGGGGGCCCCAACTCGGCAGGGACTGGCGGTCTGCACCCATCGAGTTTGACCGGAGGGGACGGCTGCACGAGATGCGTCCTCGCTGGCAGTCGGAGGCCTATGGATCGCGCAACCCGGTGGCCCTGTTGATCGGCACAGAGGGGTGGGGGCTCTTCGTTGCCACACCGTGGGGTCAGATCGACCTTCGCAATCCGGACCGCGGTGTATTCACCCCCTGGACGCCGCCGGAGGCCCCCAAGGCGGCAGGTGGGGGCGACGCCCGCCAGCGGTCCCAGGAGCGAAGCCGCACCCTTGCCCAGATCCAGGGGCGCCCGCCCGTGGAGTCCGTCACCCCCGGCGTCTACGATGTGTTCCTCTTCGATGCCCACGAACCGGCCCACCTCATGAAGGACCTCTCCGTGATCAGCGGCCCGGCCGTCCTGCCTCCCAGGTGGTCGCTCGGTTACATGCAGTCGCATCGCGAGCTCACGGACGCCCGTCTCCAGGGCGAGGACCTGTTGCTCCACGTGGTCGACACCTTCCGCGAGAAGCGGATCCCGCTGGACGCGGTCATCTACCTGGGCACCGGATTCACGCCCACGGGCTGGAACACCCGACAGCCGTCCTTTGACTTCAACCCCGCGGTCTTCAAGCGGGACCCCAATCAGGTCCTCGCGGACCTGCATGCCCGCCACGTCCAGGTCATCGTGCACATCGTGCCGTGGCAGAGGGACCGGCTGCCCACGTTGCAGGGGACCCTCCCTCCCGGGCCCGGCGAGCCGATGGACGAGTCGCACATCCTGAACTACTGGAAACAGCACGTCGACCTGGTCCGCGCAGGTGTGGACGCCTGGTGGCCCGACGAGGGGGACTGGTTCAACCTCTTCGAGCGGATCAAGAGGCACCAGCTCTATTACCAGGGGCCCCTCTCCACGCAGCCGAACGTCCGCCCCTGGAGCCTGCACCGCAATGGCCACCTGGGCATCGCCCAGTGGGGAGGATGGGTCTGGTCGGGAGACACCCAGGCCTCATGGAAGACCCTTGAGGCCCAGATCGCGGTGGGCCTGAACCATTCGCTCAGCGTCTCTCCCTACTGGGGCTCGGACACGGGGGGTTTCTACACCACCGAGGAGCTGACCGGCGAGTTGTACGCCCGGTGGTTCCAGTTCTCGACCTTCTGTCCCTCGTTTCGCTCGCACGGCAGGATCTGGCGCCTGCGTTTGCCCTGGGGATGGGGATTGACCGACATGGGGTCCCTTGAGGGCCAGCGCGAGGTGCCGAGACGGTCGGAACTGGACAACCCCGCCATCGAGGCGGTCTGCAGGTCCTTTGCCGAGCTCCGCTACCGGCTCATGCCGTACACCTATACCCTCACCCGGCAGGCCCGGGACACGGGCATGCCCTTGATGCGGGCCCTGTGGCTCCATTACCCCAACGACGAGAAGGCCCGCGGCCTGGGCAACCAGTACCTCTGGGGCCGGGACCTGCTCATCGCCCCGGTCTTCGAGTCGGGCGCACGGTCGAGGGACGTGTACCTACCAGAGGGGGACTGGTACGACTGGTGGACGGGCGAGAGGCAGGCTGGAGGCCGGACCGTCACACGGGACATCAACCTCTCCAAGATCCCGATCTATGTCCGTGCTGGGGCGATCATCCCCCTGGATCCGATCCGGCAGTACGTCGCGGAGCCCGTGACAGGGCCGACGACCCTCCAGGTGTATGGCGGGGCAGACGGCCAATTCACCCTCTACGAGGACGACGGCACGAGCCTGGAGTATCTCAGCACCCCAGGGACCTGGACCCGGCTGACCTGGAACGACGCGGGCCGGCGACTGACGATCGAGCCGGACCCGAGGTCCGGCGGTCCGGCTCGCGCACGGCGGTCGTTCCATGTGCATCTGATCCCTGAGGGATCTTCCCGGACCGTAGAGTATGCGGGCCAGTCGGTGCAGGTGGAGTGGTAGGCCCGTCCGGGCCTCAGACCACGAAGTCGCAGCCGGGGGACATGGATCCCTACGTGCGGCTCTACGGCTTCAACGACCCGATCTGCCAGGGGTGGTGAGGCCCCCACTGCAGTGAGCGGGACCCCGGTCACGGTCGGTGACGGCCTCTTCTCGCTGCACTCGCAGCCTCCGGTCATCTCAGCTGCGACGCAGCGAATTCCCAGTTCACCAGGTGGTCCAGAAAGGCCTGGACGAAGTCGTTTCGCCGGTTCTGGTAATCGAGGTAGTAGGCATGCTCCCACACGTCGCAGGTCAGAAGTGCGGTCTGGCCATGGGCCACCGGGGCGTCCGCGTTCGATGTCTTGACGATCTTCAAGCGATCACCGTCCTGCACCAGCCAGGTCCAGCCGCTGCCGAACTGCGCAAGGGCTGTGTCCAGGAAGCCCTTCTTGAACTGGTCATACCCCCCAAAGGACTGCTCGATCAGCCCCAAGAGTCGCCCGGTCGGCCTTCCGCCCCCGCCCGGCTTCATGCTCTGCCAGAAGAAGGCATGGTTCCAGACTTGGGCTGCATTGTTGAAGAGGGCAGCCCTGTCGGCCGAGCCCGCAGTCTCTCGGACCACCTTCTCCAGGGGCTGTCCAGCCCAGGGTGTGCCGGCGATGAGCCTGTTCAGGTTGTCCACATAGGCCTGGTGGTGCTTTCCGTGGTGGAAGCTGAGTGTCCTGGCCGTGATGTACGGCTCCAGGGCATCCGGGGCGTAGGGCAGGGGCTGCAGCTGAAACGCGGCCCCGCTGCCGGAGGGGCTCGGCGTGGCCGGCGATTCGAGGCCGGTTGCAGCCAGAGACAGACCAAGCAGCCAGATCAGGGCCAACACTCCGGACCCTCCATCTAAACGGAATGACTTCATAGCATACGCCCCTTTCCAGAAAGGTCTGCCGGGCCAGCCGACCTCGACGCGCCCGTTCACAGCGAACCATGCCCTGTGACCGCACCTCGGACCGCGACTCCCTGCACCGCTCGGCACCGCACCGGCGATCGTCCTGGGCATGATACGCGAGACCGAAGTCCCCTGCAACCGTGGGGGGCAGGGCTACCCATCTGGGGCGAATCGAGGTCCTTCAGTAGGGCTTGACCACGGTCCCGCGTCCTGGTCCCAACCGGACCCACGGAGAACGGACATGGCGTCCAGAATCAGAGACCGTGGCGTGCAGGCCCTCGCCTACGGGCGCAGGCTGGTGCCTGCCCGCCCCGTTCAAGACAGGAAGGGGTGCGGCCCTGTGGGGGATTTGCCGTCGTCGCCGGGTAGGGCCGGCCCACTACTCGACGCTCGGGGCCACGAAGTCGCAGCCTGCGGCATGGAACGTCATGGAGTGGTCCACAGGCTCGACGCCGAACCCTACGCCCAGGGCGATCCCCAGGCCGAAGCCCATCGTCGGGGTATCCGGCAGGATCAGACGCCCTGAGGGACTGCCCGGCGCCAGGTACACCTCGTCCAATACAGCGATCCGGGTGCCACCGTCCCAGACGTGCACGTCTCTTACGAAGGCATCTGCGGACCCGCTGGCGAAGCTGAGCAGGATTGAGTGGGCCCGCAGTCGCACGTCGTTGATGATCACCGGCGTGGGGATGGCGAAGTGAAACCAGTTGACCGTGCCGGGCATGCCCTCCACGAACGTGCCCCAGCCGTTGTGTTCGAGACGGACAAGCCGGTCCGGATACTCGATCTGCATGCTGTTGCCGTGGATCCAGGAGGCATAGGACACCCCGATGGCCTCTCCCTCCTCGGCCCGGGCCGGTCCCGGGGTCAGGGCATGGACCGCCGCCCCGCCCAGGATGCCCAGTCCGGAGTACCTCAATACCTCACGCCTGTTGGTCTTTCTGTTCAAGATCTGTTCGTTCATGATCGGTCTCCTTGCGCAGAATGGGTGAAGGTATGCGCCCCAGCCGGCCCGGTTGCCGGCCTGTGGCCGCATCTCAGTACCCTGCTCGCTCGGCCTGACCTGCCGGGTGTGTTCCATGGGGTGAGGTCCTTGACCGGCCGCCGCCGGCCAGGTGATCGAGAAGCCAATCCACCAGGGTACCCTCTGCCCGGGCGCAGGAATCACCATTTCACGCATAAAACCGGCCACTTTGCGCACGCGTGACGGGGTCCGCGCAAATCGCCGGCCGGGTTTGACAGCCCGATCGCAACCGGCTATCGTCGCTTCCTGCGTCCGGCCTGTTCTCTGAAAGGGGCATCCGATGATCGTAGTCACAGGTGGGGCGGGGTTCATTGGCTCCGCCCTCGTGTACGCCCTCAACCAGCGGGGGGTAACGGACATCCTCGTCGTGGACGAGCTGGGCCGTTCCGACAAGTGGAAGAACCTCCTGGGCCTGTCCTTTGCCGACTACATGGACAGGGAGGCGTTCCTGAATCTGGTGTTGGACGATCAGGCCCCCGAGTCTGTGGAGGCCGTGCTCCACATGGGCGCCTGCTGCAGCACGACCGAGACCGATGTCTCTCTCCTGCTCCGGAACAACTTCGAGTACACCAAGGAGCTGGCCCTGTGGGCGGAGGACGCCGGGATCCGGTTCGTCTACGCCTCCAGCGCGGCCACGTACGGGGACGGGTCCCAAGGGTTTGACGACGACGAGGACCGGATCGGCCGACTGCGGCCGCTGAATCCGTACGGCTACTCCAAGCACCTCTTCGACCTGTGGGCCAGGCGGGAGGGCCTGCTCTCCAAGACCGTGGGACTGAAGTACTTCAACGTCTTCGGCCCCAACGAGTACCACAAGGCGGACATGCGGAGCTTTGCGCTCAAGGGATTCGAGCAGATCGCAGCGACCGGCAAGGTGCAGCTCTTCAAGTCCGATCAGGCCGGGCACCCTGATGGGGAGTCGGTTCGAGACTTCATCTATGTCAAGGACGCGGCGGCCATGACCCTCTTCTTCCTGGACAACCCCGAGATCTGCGGGCTCTTCAACGTGGGCACGGGCCGGGCCCGCTCCTGGAACGAGTTGGCCAAGGCCTTGTTCTCATCCATGGGTCGAGAGCCCCAGATCGAGTATGTGGACATGCCCGAGGCCCTGCGGGGCCAATACCAATACTTCACGGAGGCCCGGATCGACAAGCTCCTCAGGGCTGGTTACGACAAGGCCCTCCCGCCTCTGGAAGAGACGGTCAAGGACTACGTGCAGAACTACCTGGAGAAGGGGCGATACCTCGGCGACGTCTGAGCCCTGCAGTTCTGGGTTCTCAATGCCGAGTTCTGAGTTCGTTGAGGCTTCCCCGGATGGTCAGGGGGCACGGGTCCGGAGGAACGGCGGACGCAGCAGGCGAACGGTGAGGGACAGAGTCATGGCTATCACACGGCTTGACGCGAGAACGAGGGTTGGGGTATTGGGGATGGTGCTTGCAGTCTGTGTCTTGTGCGGGGGTGCACCGGCCCAGCAGGAGGGACCATCCCATCGACTGGCGGTGGCGATCCTGAGCCTCGAGGACCGCACCAGCGATCCCAACGATGGTCATTGGAGTGAGGGTATCACAGGTCTACTGACTCGCCAACTCAGGTGCGCCAAGGCTGTCCGGCTGTTGTCTGATACCGCGATCGCCTATGCCCTCCAAGAGAGCGGCCTGGAGCGAGGCTCCGCTGTGGACGCCAGCCAGGCCCGTGTGATGGGCGAGACCATCGAGGCCCAGAGGGTGGTCTGGGGTCGGTTCCAGCGAGACAAGGACACATGGCAGGTGAGCCTGCAGGTCCTGAACGTGGCCACCGGAACGGCCTCAGAGGAGCTGACTGCCTCTGGGACAGACTGGTTTGCCATGGCCGACACCCTGACGGACAAGACCCTGGCCCATCTCCAGATCGACCCCAACCAGGCCGAGAAGGCGAAGATGCGACGCAGGTTCACCACCTCGGCTCGGGCCTTAGAGGAGGGGATCAAGGCGTTCTGGGTTCAGGTGAACAGCCGACCCCAGTCGGAGCAGGAGTCCTGCCTGCGCAGAGCCATGGAGCTGGATCCGAACAGTGCCCAGATCTGTGCAGCCCTGGGTGCTACACTTCTCAACCAAGGGCGTACTGCGGAGGGCGAACGACTGATCCGACAGGCCATAGCCCTGGACCCCAATGAGACCAATGCCCATGCGGCCTTGGCCTTCTTCCTGGTCAATCAGGGTGAGTTGGCTGGGGCCAAAGAACAGATCAAGAAGGCGTGTGAACTCGATCCTGATGACGCCGCGTATGCGGCCATGCTGGCGCGTGTGGTGGGGTTCCAGCGGAACTGGGACGAGGCGGCCGTCTTGGCGGAGCAGGCCTCTGCCCTGGACCCGTTTAATGCGGGATGCCATGCCCATCTGGCTGCAGTCCTTGTGCGGCTGCAGCAGAGGGACAAGGCATTGGAGCAGCTCCGGTTGGCGGAGAGGACCTGCGTCTCGGGAATGGCTGCAGCGAACACGTGGCTGGTCGTCGCTGACACCTATCGGGTGTTGGGAGAGAAACCGAAGGCCATCGACGCCTATCGGCAACTACTGGACGTCGGCCGCCAGATTGGTGCCGACCCCAAGAAGGTAGACGCCTATGAGCAGACCATGAAGGCACTCCGGGCATCCCTGACTCCGACGTTCATCCAGGCCGATATGCCCCAGACCTTCTCCGATGAGGCCCTGGACAAGGCCCTGCGTGAGAGGCTCACCGATGAGGAGATGAAGGCGGTCACCTATCCTCTGCGATTCACGCCCCAGATGAAGGCCTGGGCCGAGGAACTGACTAAGGGTGCCTCCACAGACCTGGACAAGGCTAAGGCCTTGTTCGACGGCTTGACCCGTCGCGTTGAGGCCTCTGAAGGATATCAGACCCGCGCGGCCGAGGAAGTCTATGCAGCGTGGCAGAAACCCGCTGAGAGGTTCTGGTGTGGGGACTATACGGTGCTGTATGTGGCCCTTGCCCGCTCGGCGGGGTTGAAGGCATTCTTCACCCGTGTTGACAATGATTTCAACGGCCAGGTGGTCAGCCATGCCTGCGCCGCGGTCTTTGCAGATGGCAAGGTCCTGCTGGTGGACGCGAGCTCGAACTGGTTCGGTGTGCCACACAGACGGTACCACGTCATGGATGACCTCGGTGTCGCGGCGTATTACCTGATGACACGAACTCAACCAGACGATCTGGGTTGCAGACTGGCCTTGAAGGTCTGCCCATCCATGGTCAGGGCCAGGCTTGCATGGATCGAACAATCCGATCCGGATACGGCCCGAAGGGAGTTGGAGGCCATGTCAGAGCCGGACCCCAATACCTATGACGCCTACATGTACTGGCTGCTAAGGGCAGGGGTGGCTCTGTATGACAACCGCGCGGACCTTGCAGAGGCCCACCTTCGGAAGGCGATCTCTGCAGCTCCCGGTCTCTTCTGGGCTCACCACAGACTCGGGACCTTACTTCAGGCCCAGAGTAGGCTCTTGGATGCACGAAAGGAGTTCCAATGGAGCGTGGGTGCGCCGGTACCTGAGATCGCAGAGGACGCCCGCCGAAGGCTGGCCCAGATCAACGAGCAGCTCTGGGCCCAGCACAATCCGTAGCAAGCCGCCAGCCAGATGATGCGATAGAGCCCAAGCCGCTGGCCCGCCAAGCGCACCGCTCCCGACGTGGCGGAGGTAAGACGAAACAGTCCCGAGCCGCCAGGCGAGGAGCCCGAGTGCGCAGCTCCAGGAGCCGCGGCGGGTGCGACGGTCAACCCGTACACGCAGGGCAGCATCGCCTGTTCCGATAGAGGACCGCTCACTTGTCCACCAGGTACTTGTCGAAGAAACCGACCACACGTTGCTCGTATTCTTGCGGCAGGCTCGTGTCAAACCGGGTGTGGCCCAGTTCCGGCTCGGTCCACAACTCCTTCGGGTCGCCGGCCGCTGCATAGAGCAGGTTGCCGCTGTCCGTGGAGATCACCACGTCCGCGCCGCCCTGCATGAGAAAGACAGGCCGGGGGCTGATGCGGGGTATCCACTTCTTCGCGTCAATCTCCGAGGCCTTGAAGCCCACCTCCCGTTCCGCCCAAAAGATGATCAACGGGGCAAACGGAAAGGGGCGCAGGCCGGTGAAGTAGGTCACGCTCGTCGCCACGGTGTCCTTCAGCGAGGAGAAGGCGCTGTTGGCCACCACCGCCTTGATGTTCGCATTCTGGGCAGCGTATTGAATCACGATCGAGCCGCCCATCGAGTTGCCCAGTATGCCGATGCGGCCCGGATCGATGTCCCGGCGCGTCAGCACATACCGATACCACGCCTCGAGGTCCTGTACTTCATGGCACCCGAACGAGATCTGCTCGCCGTCGCTGTAGTCATGGGCGCGCACCGAGCTGATCAGCACGCCATAGCCATGCCGGTGGAGCATCTCGGCCTCGTTCAGCATCTCGGCGCGATTGGACTTGTAGCCGTGCTGGGCGATGATCACCGCACCGTTCTGCGAGGGGATGTACCACCCCACGAGTCGCAGCCCGCCGGTGGTGGTGACGATCACATCTTCGTAGGGCAACCGGTAATCGGCGGGCGTCTTGTGGGGGAGGCTGCGGGCTGCACGCGGCTGGGTGACGAAATCGTGTGCTTTGGACCGTGTCAGGACTGCAAGACGTGTGAGGACGACCACCAGAATCGCCCCCACGACACCCAGTGTGATCTTCCGCCAGGTCTTCACGATCGGCTCCTTGGTCTCTCTCTTGTGTCGTGCACGGGTCCTCACTTGATGGATCAGTCTGATCCGCCCACTGCTCCCACGGCCAACCTCGTAGACTCCATTCCCGCACGGTGCATGTCCCACTCTACCCCTGTGCTGCATCCGACGCACCCGTTGCCCTCAGGCACTCAAGAAGACGGGCCCGCATCGGTGGGGCCATCGGGAGTAGAAGGGCCTCCGGGGCGTTGGTTACCATCGGTATCGGCCGCCGATCAGGTAGATCGGGCCTCCCAGATCATGTCCCCTGTCTTGCTTGGAGAAGTCGTATGCCACTTCCGCGAGTAGCTCGGCATGCTCCCCAAGAGACACGGTGAGGCCCGCCATCAGGAACGTGAAGAACCCCTCGGCCACGGTGTCCGTTCTGCCCGTGATCGTATAGGTGACAATGGCGAACGGATCGGTCTCCCATGCAAACACGGTATCCTGCCAAGTGTCTATGAATAGGAAGTAGCCGAGTCCTGCGCCCAGATACGGGGTCAGGCCACGGTCGTCCTGGCCAAGGGGATAGTAGTGGGCGGCTAGGCGGAGGTCAAGGACGCACAGGTCGTCTATGGAGGATGCATCCGTGAAGAGACCGTCCTCCTCCGTCATGGAGGCATCGCGGAGGGTCCCCAAGGACGAGCCGCCCAATGCGAGGGCCAGATCCACGTGGCCATCCAGAAGACGAGCAGTGGAGAACTCCAACTCCAACCGTGTCCGTGTGGTCTTTCCCCCGGTCACGGGACTGGTGAGGGTCTGTACCCCCGCCTTGACGCCGAAGCGGCTCCCTTCCTCGGCCGCACTCGCGCCAGCCATCAGCAGGGTCACGACCCACACGGCCAGGATAGGCCTTCTGTGAAGCATTGTCCTTTCCTCCCTTGGGATCTCTCCTGCGTCTTCGCGGCGCATTCTTCCGGCACCCTGCAGGGGAATGGCCCTGCTGCCACGGATAGGGTCTGCGAAGGTTCATGCCATACCCCGGCGGTCGGGAAGACCTGGAGCGACAGCCTGACATGCCCCGAGGGCTTGAACCGCGTGATTCCGCGTCTCCGTTCCAATGCCACACCTGACAGGCCGACGGGCACCCACTCCTCGATGGGTCAAACCCAGTAGTTGACGTCTCTGGTAGCACTGCTCCCTGAATACGGCGAGCTGGGCGTCCAGGTTGGGATCGGGCGAGTCGCCGAAGAAGGCGTGCACCATGGGCAGGACCAGGTCCGGGTGGCCTTTGCGGTACTCGTTGACCATGGCCTCGATCTTGGCCGTGGCCACGCTCTCCTGCATGCACGTGAAGGGCCCCACGTGGACGATACCGCAGATCCGGCCGTCCTTCCCGGACCGGCCCAGACCGCGCATCACGTGGTAGGCCATCCCGGTGCTCAGGGGCGATTCCCCCTTGATGCTCCGGTGGCCCTCGCCGTGGCGCTCGAGCGTCGCGATCATCTCCATGGGGCTGGGCAGCAGGTGGCGGTCCGCCAGAACGTCGTGGAAGGGCCTTTCGAGACGGCGCTCCACGCCGGCCATGTACCGGGCCTTGACCAGAGAGCGGGCGTAGTGCGGGGTCTTGTGCAGGATGCGGCCCAGAGGACCGTACTTCCAGCCCAGCCGGATGTCTTGGCGGGCCATGAACAACCTGTCCTTGTTGATGTAGTCCAGCCATTCGGTGACCGGGCTCCGCACGAGCTCCAGGCCCATGTCCTCGAGATGATCGACCACGTGGTCCGTGAAGCCGTCATGCTGGCGCATGTAGATCTCGCCGATGTAGAGGACCAAGGGGAATCGGTCCGTGGTACGGGTCGCACAGGCCTTGAAACAGGCCACGGTCCTGTGGCCCCATGCCAGCAGGGCCGGCATGGGCGCGCCCTGCTCAGCGATGTTCACGAGCTCGAGCAGGCGATCCTGCTTGAGCCGGGTGATCTCCTGCTTGTCTTGGGCGTAGGGCCTGAATCGCAAGAACGCGTCCTCCAGGAGGTCTGCCGAGCAGATGCCTTTGAAGAGGACCTGCTGGAACCGGAGTCTGTCCAACGGACCCACGTGGTCCGGGAAGGGGATGTCCAGGTAGTCGGTCTTGTCGGAGGGCCCTGACACCGGAACATCCGCCAGGTCCTCCTCGTCCAGGCATCGCCTCACGACCTCCGCGTACTTGCCGAAACGGCAGGGGCCGCTGGTGGTTGGCAGCATGATCGCGTAGCGGCCGCACACCGACCCCTTGCCGCGGCGGTCGACTTCCTCCAGGAGATACCCCAGCGCATCGCCCAGCACCCCCTTGAGCGGCTGGCAGACCTCAGTGGAGAGGTGCCTGCGGGCCAGCTCATATCCTCGTGGCGTGCCGGTGGGCAGAACCTGGCTGTCGATGCCGAATCCACGCGCCCCCGCAGCCGCGATGTCACTGGCGTGGCCCATGAATGGGATCAGCCACGTTCGCTCGCCCTTGGGATTGGCCCTGGGGCGATTCATCGCCTGCCGGTCGAGTCGGCAGGGCAGGGTCTGTTCGACCACCCGCTCGTGTGCCTCGGTGCGTGTGACAAAGGGGGCATTGTTGGTCTGCCCGTCCGTCACCAGCACCAGCAGCGGCTTGTGGGCGGCCTCCTGGATCTGCCGTTCCTGGTAGATCTTCAGGCTGTCCGGTCCGCACGCGAAGTTCATCATGCGGATGCCGAACAGGAGGGGGTGGTTCGCCACAAACAGGTGGGCCTTGAGGATCTTGACACTCTCAACCCAGAACTCATTGGTCACGAGCCCGTCGAGGGACAGCCCCATGAACCGTTGTTCCAGAAAGATCTGCGGGATGTAGTCCAGGCCCCGAATCTGCGAGAACAGGGTCCCTGAGCTGGAGCTGGCCTCCGGATCCAGCAGGACGTAGTCCCTCCCCAATCCGACGTAGGCCTTGGTGTTGCCCCGTTCGATGCGGGTCAGGAAGGCCTCGCCCACGAGGCCGAGGTCTTGCCGGAACGCCTCTTCAGCCCGGTCGGCATAGGCGAGGGCCTGCTCCAGCTCGGCCCTGGTGACGCTCAGGCCCACGCGGCCCAGTTCGATGGCCAGCTCCTCCATGAGCCTGGGCGGGTCGTTGAACTGCAGGATGGGGTTGAGCTGTCTGGCCTTGTCCAGGGAGAGCACGTCATTGAGGACGTAGCCCTCGGACGCGGTGTAGATGCAGTACTTCAGGTCGGGTCCCCGGTCCTGGTGATGCTCGATGAAGCTGGGGTTGAAGAGGACCTCTACGAGGGGATGCGCCTTGAGCACGGCGGCGTGCCCCGTGGCGAGCTTGCGGGCTATGCAGAACTCGGTGCGGGACTTGTCCACGCCGGTCTTGGCAATCGCGCCGTCACTTCGCGGTGAGACGACGGGGAAGAAACCGAGCCCCTTGAGCAGCGCGGCGGCCCAGATCCCTTTCTCGCCGAGGGTGACCGTGCTTCGTTTGACGCCGATGACCCGGGGCGACCCGATCGTCTTGAGGAGGTCCTCGGTCAGTTCACTCAGCAGGGCCCCTTGCCGCTTGAAGTGGCGTTCATAGATCGTGTGATACAGGTCGACGTAGTGGGTCTTTGGCCTCCCGACCGCCTCGGAATGGCCGAGGGGGCAGAACCCGCCGGTCAGGATCCGATCCCCATCCATGGTGAACTGCTCCAGTTGGCAGGACCGTATGCCGCAGCACCGGTCCCCCGACACCTCCCTGCAGGACACTCGCCTCTTCTCAAGGGGCATGTCCACAACACCCCATCCACGGAAGGCCGTGTCACAGGGTCTTCCTTGCTCCTGGGCTCTACGGATGCGGTCGATGACGTCCAAGGCCTGGCCCCAGGCACCGAACATCTCCCGGTGTGGATGGGCCTGGATCGGCCGGCCCGTGATCTGGGCCAGGGCCGCCAGGAACGCCCTGCCCAAGGCCGGCCCACCTTGGGCCGAGCACCGGTTGCCCACCTGCTGGGACCCCCCCACGAACTTGTAGTAGTAGCTCGCCGCTGTGCCCCGCACGATGGCGGCGGCGATTTCCTCTTTGGAGAACCCTTCGGCAATCAGGCGATTCTCGTCCATCTCCATGAAGACGCCACAGGTGGAGTCGATCACGGGAACTCGCTCCGCCCTAAGGGCCGCGTCCTGCAGCGAGTCCTCTACTCGCAGATCGATGAGGTCCGCCATGTTCTCGAGCGTCTGGCCGGAGCCCGCCTGGCAGCTGTAGTTCATCTTGGCGTCCCTGACCGAACCCTCCTCTCCGAAGCGAGTGAACTTCATGTCTTGGCCGCCGATCTCGAAGATGGTGTCGATCTGGGGATCCATGTGGCGCACACCCAGGGCATGACACGTGATCTCGTCGGTGATCCGATCCGCGCACTCGATACCTCGTTGGGCCAGGTCGTGCGCCTTCTTCTGGTTGACGAGGATCCTGGCGCAGAGCTTGCGGGCAGAGCCCGTGGCCCCCACGCCCCGGACCACAACCTTGTCCTTGTGCCGGCTCAGGAATCGGATCACCCGCCTGAGCGAGGCCTCGGGATTGCCGTGGGTCTTGACGTAGAGCTTGTCCAGCAGTCTGCCTGTAGTCACCTCCACCAGGGCCCCCTTGGTGGTGGTGCTGCCGCCGTCTATGCCGATGACGACCTCGGTTCCTGCCGGGATGTCTTGGGCCAACTCCTCTCGCTGATCGGTGACCTGCCGCAGGGCCTCTGACAGGGAGCCTGCAGACGGTCTGGATCTGCGGCTATGCTCTGCGGCCTTCTCCAGCAGGGCCGCGTCGAACACGAACCGGTTCTGCTCCTCCAGGGCCTTGGCTGCAGCACCGATGGCGGCCATGTTGTGGAACTCCCTGGGTCTGTGAATCTCAATCCCCAAGAGCCTGGACAGGTGTGTGTGGACCAAGTCCAAGGCCATGACACCTCCAGTGGCCACGGCCCTGGTCTGGGAGTCATGGAAGTCCCGGGCCCCCAGCACGTCGACCTTGTAGTTCCTGGCCACGGCCAGGAACAGGCCTGCCAGGTTGTCCCTGCGTGAGGCCCCTTCGTTCTGCTTATGGATCAGGTCCGACTGGATCACCACCCCGCAGCGGGCCAGGAACTCCGAGGGCATGGTGGACCTGGACGCCTCTTCCCGGGCTTGCTCGAACATCCACTCCATCCTCGTCTGCAGGTTCCGGCGGTTGACCGTGCGGATCTGATCTTGAACCGGGGGGGCCTCGATCAAGGGGACCGGTGCCTCTCCTTGGAGAAGTCTCCTGCACTGCTTCTCTATGAGCAGCCCTGAGCCGCCCCCACACTTGGTCCCTGTACACCACTGCTGGATGATCGGCCGGCCTTGGATGGTCCTGATGTGGAAGAAGTAGGCGTCTCTCGCGCCCATATGAAAGACGTACCCCGCGTGCGGGTCTATGATCCTGACACCGTTGGGTATGGCCACGCTGTCGTACACGTAGGCGATGTCGGGTGCCATGGACGCCAGCGTCTTGGCCCCGCAACCCGTAAAGGCGGTGCTGATGACCTCCCTTCTCCCGAAACGATCACAGACGATGGACCAGGCCTCTGATACCGCACCCATCGGGTCGCCGAAGTGCATCAGGGGGTTCGGCGAGAACAGCACCCGGCATGACCGGTCTAAGACCGCGTAGTGTACGCAGCTGCTGCCTAGGTCGATCCCGACGTACAGCGGTCCTACTCGTTCCTTGTTGCCCATCTCTCAGATCCCTTCCCGAGGGTATACACGAAGCGATGATGGATCATGACAAACCTTCTCCACGACAAGGGAAGCCTTCCTCTGCTTCTGTTACCGCCGTATCGACATCTGCTGGAAGAACTGTACGAGCTCAGTCAGGTGTTCCTTGGGCATGGCCACCAGGACGTTGGCCTTGCCCTTGTCGATCGTGGCAGCCAACACCAGGTTGCCCCTGCTCGGGAGAGTCCTCGCCGGCACAGGGATCGACACCAGGTCCGGGTTGAGGGAGCTCACCATCCGCGGGACGTTCAAGGTGAAGAGAATGTCTGCGTTCTTGGCCTCAGGCAAGAGGGCCAGGGCCGACTTCATCTCAGATCCCTCCTGCTTTGGCCCGGCCTTGGCTTGGTCGATCAGATTCTCCATATTGACGTCTGCATCCGCCCCGAGGGTCATCACAGCCACTCGATCCAACACGGCCATCCGGCAATCATGACCCTCTCCATACATCTTCTTGTGGTACTGGGCTTCTGGCGAATTAGGATCCCCAACGGAGCACATCAGCATGCTGGACCTGATGGTCTCGCCCTGGTACATCGAGTCCGGCTGGCGCCTGACGTCCCACCACAACTCCAGCATCTGATCCTGGCACTTCAGGAGCCTATCCTTGTCCTTGACGGTCCACACACAATGGAAGGCACGACAGGGCTTGGATTGAGGGCTGGCCCTTGCGGAGAATGCCATCTCATTGTCCACAGCGCTCGACATGTCTTGGAGGAGGGCCTTGAGTCTGACGACCCGGTCCTGCCCGCCCTGGGCTCCGGCCATGGGCAGGACTGTGTCCATCATCTTGAGGGTGACCTTGGTCAGATAGGCCGTGTCAAGCCGAGTGACCCCCGTTACGAAGGCTCCATCTTCGCAGTAGCTCAGCAGGCCCCAGTCCCGGGTTGTCGAGGGGCTGGGCCGGGTCAGCATGTCCGCCATAGCCGTGCCTTGGAAGGCGGCTATCGTGGTGCCGACAACCAGAACGTTGGGCTTGGGCGTGACCGTGACGACGACAGACTGGGTCTCCCTGAGCAAGATGTCGGCACACTTGGCGTACATGGAGAGCATGAGCGTTGTGGTTGTCTCTTGAATCTCGCCAAGGGGTGTCTTGGACGGCCTCACCTCGGCCCGCTTGATCTTGTCTGCAATGCCAGGGCCCAGCAGACTAGTGCCGTTTCCATTTAGGTTCTGTCGTTTTCTTTTTGGCGTAGTTGTTTCGGTATACCGCGTACTGGTTGAGTGCTGTTCGGACCTCGGCATGGCTGTGGTAGTCTGTGTTGCGGATGACGAAC
>JAGOQT010000264.1 GCA_018007255.1 Phycisphaerae bacterium
CCCACGGACATGGCCAGACCGAGGCCGGCAGCAAGGAACTTGGCCATGACGATGGTCCAGGCGGGTGTCGGCCTATGCAGTGTGAAGGGCCAGGTCTTGTCCAGGCCCGGCGCAAGGAACTGGCGTATGCCCAGCACGATCCCCAGGCACAGGGCCACGATCAAGAGGAGGGGCCCCATGTTCTGGAGGAAGCTGTAGGAGATCAAGACCCCGAGGTGTCTCTCGGACGGCACCTCCCTGTACAATCGGTCCACGTGGAGTTGGCCGTACACCAAGGCCGTGCCCAAGGCAGCAAACACGATCCCCGCCAGGCAGATCCACGGCAGGCATTCCCGGAATTCCTTCTTGACCACGGCCAGGAACTTCATGGTCTTTCCTCCCATTCAAAGAGCCGCTTGTTGCCGACGGGGGACGTGAATTCGATGAACTGATCCTCCATGTTCATGGGTACGCACGTGTACCCCTTGACCGGTGCCTGGCCAAAGGCCTGGTCCAGTTGCTCGTCCGTGGCACCCACCACGATCCACTCCGTAACCGAATCATCCTGCCGACAGTGCAAGATTCCGGGCAGGTCGAATCCCGCAGGCAGGGGGCCGGTCCTCTCCGCACGGACCTTGCGGATACTCGTCCTGAACTGCTCTAGTGTGCAGTCCGCACGCAGGACACCTTTGTCGATCACGGCGAGGCGGTCCACCACACGCTCTACGTCGCTGAGGATGTGGCTGGAGAAGAGCACGGTCTTGCCCTTCTTCTGGATCAGGTGGATCATCCCCTGGAGGAACTGCCTGCGGATCGCCACATCCAGGCCCAGCGTGGGGTCGTCCATGACCAGCAGGTCCGGGCTGGTGGCCATGGCCAGGGCCAGCGAGACCTGGGCCCGCTGGCCGTTGGACAAGGATCGGATGCGCTGTCTCCGGCTGAGTGAGAAGTAGTCGAGCATCTCGTCCAAGAGCCGCGTGTCCCAGCGGTCCGGGTAGAAGGCCTTCTGGAAGTTCTCGAGTGTGCCGATGGGCATCCATTTGTACAGCGGATGTCCCTCACACACGTACCCGACCCTTGCGCGGATCTCGGGTGTCAGGTCTCTGGAGTCGCGGCCGAAGACCTCGCTGGACCCGCAGGTCGGGTTCAGGAATCCCAACAACAGCTTGATGGCTGTGGTCTTGCCGGAGCCGTTGCGTCCTAGCAGGCCGTAGATACATCCCTCTGGGACCCGGAGGTTCAGGTGGTCCAGGGCCAGGTGTCGGCCGTAGGTCTTGGTCAGGTCCTGTGTCTGGAGCACGATCTCACCCATGGCGTTCTCCTTCTACATCCCCGGGTCTGAACTGGGCCAGGCGGTCTTCCACGAGCCTTCGGATGGCGGGACCATCTATGCCCATGTGGATGCACCGGCCTATGAGAAGGTCGATCTGACCGGCCGCCGCCTTGATGGTCGTCTGATCCGCCCGGCGGAGGCCCGGCTCTGCCACGAACGTGCCGGAGCCGATCCGGGTGGTCACCAGGCCGCGCTGTTCCAGGATCTGAAAGGCCTTGGCCACAGTGTTGGGATTGACCACCAGGTCCTGTGCCAGCCTCCGCACAGGGGGGAGCCTCTCGCCCGGCGCAAGCAGGCCCCTGGCTATGGCCTGACTGACCTGGTCCACGATCTGCGAGTAGATCGGCGTGTCTGAACCCGGCGATATCTCTATCGAGATCGGCATTGCCGTCACCCTTCGGACAAATGTGTACTACGAACAGTAATACAAAGTGTACTAGTACAATGTCAAGAGAAAAAAACGCCCTGCAGAGGAAAAGGGTCTCCGTCCAGATGGCCGGCTTGGATAGGTCCTGATGAGAAAGGGGCCCACGCCGTCCAGGCATGGGCCCCATGTGCAGACATGTGAGACTCGAGGCAGGGCCGCGACGGACGCGTCCGCCGCCTCGTCCAGTTCCTTCGCCTAGCGGTCGCCCACCAGGTACCGAACCTCGCCCATGGACAACGCACGGTCGTAGATGCGGAGGTCGTCCAGTGCGCCGGAGTAGTACGAGTCGCCGTCGTACTGGGACCGGCCCAGCCAGTTCTGCGGGGTCTGGCCCAGGTCCGTGGGCAGGGTCTCAGTGGTGCCCTCGGCCACGACATCGCCGTCGTGGACCAGTTGCATGGTCCTGGCGGTCCCGTCGATCACCACCGCCATGTGGTGCCAGCCCGCCACGTCCCTGGTCGGGCTGCTGATGGTGGACTCGCCTGATCCGCTCGTGATGGCAAACCGGATGACCCCGTGCCTGCCCGCGCTCGCGGACAGGAACATGTAGCCCGCGGCAGAGCTCGTGCCGAAGTCGAAGACCCGCTGATAGCCGGCATCCACCGTGGTGTCCACGTTCACCCACGTCGTCACGGTCACGCTGTTCAACGTGCTGATCAGGGTCCCGATCGGGAGCTCCACGTAGCGCTCGAACGTCCCGTCAAACCAGATGGCCTGGCCCAGACCGGGCCGGGAATCCTGGAAGGTCGGACCGTTCATGGCCGTGCCGTCGTACTTGTGGCCGGAGGCATCCTTCACATCGCCCTCGAAGGTGTAGTGGGCCGCGAGCCCCGCAGTCCCCGGATCCACAGGCACCGGGACCTCGGGGGCCGTCTGATACAGGCGGATGTCGTCGATGAAGAGCCTGCCCCTGGCCGATCCGGATACCCCGATCGTCAGGGACTGGACGGCCTGGGCGCCGGCCACGCCGGCCAGGTCGATGTTCCACTGCTTCCACAGACCCATGGCCATCGCGTTTGCGCCGCCGCTGTAGACGACCTTGGTGTTGTTGATCTTCGCGTACAACTGCCCTGCGCCGTTGCCTGGCTCCCCGTAGAAGAACAGGACCAGGGTCTTGATCCCTCCCAGGGTCCAGTCCTGGGCCACGTCAAAGGTCCTCGTGGCCTCGGACACCGTGGAACCGGACGTGTTGTCGAACGCGAAGGGCATGGACTGCTGGCCGTTGTGGACGATCGCCCGTTCCGCATAAGGCGGGTTGTCATGGCCCACGGCCGAGCCCGTTCCGTTGCCGCTGTAGGCGGCCACGCCGCAATCCAGGTTCTCGCTGTTGGCCGTCCCGCCCTTCCACACATAGTAGACCCGGTCGCACCGGTCGTTGTAGGTTTCGAAGTCGTCCACCACGCTGTAGGCCGGCGTGGAGAAGCTCCACACGGGCCCTTCCCAGGAAGCAGGGGTCGCGGCCTCATTGACCTCGTCGACCCTCCAGTAGTAGGTCCTGTCGTACTCTGCACCCAGGTCGGTCAAGGCCACCCGGCTCTGCGTCACGGTCTTGGACAGGACCAAGGCGTTCGGGTCTGTGCCGAGGTAGACCTCATGCTGGGCCACCACCCGTCCGGGCCTCCACTCCAGTCGTGCGCCCGGGCTCACGTCTGCGGCCCCGTCCAAGGGCCTGGGCTGTCTGGCCCGCACGGGGATATGGAAGAACCGGACCTCGGCCAGGCCCCTCTGCCGTACCAGGCCGCCCCAGTTGGTTTGGATCGTGAGGCGCACGAACCGGGCCGACACACCCCCGAAATCCACGATCGTGTTGGCCACGTAGTCCGACAGGCCGGTCGCCTGCGCGAACTCGGGGACGCCGGCCAGGGCCGTCCAGGTCGATCCGTCCGTGCTCGTCTCCACGGTGACCTCCTTGGCCCCGTATCCGATATCGGGCTCGGTCATCTGATTGGAGTTCCAGACGAGCATCTGGTGCAGCTTATAGGCCTGGTCGAACTCGTATTGAATCCAGGCTGGCTGCGGGGTCTTGCCGCTGAGCCACATGTCCGCCAGGGTCGTGCCGTGTGCGTCCCCATCGAGTCCGGAGCGGTCGATCGTCTTCGTGGGCCCGGTCCCTGGACTGCCTGAGCTGGACGCAGTGGCCAGGATCGGGGTGATCGTATAGGCGTACGGCTCTGCGGTGAAGCTCCACACGGCGCCCGTGAGCACGGTGGCGTCGGGCGGGGCGTTGACCTCATCGACCCGCCAGTAGTAGGTCTGGCCGTATGTGGGCAGATCGGCAGGTTCGTAGGTGCGGGCGTCCTGGCCCTGGCTGACCAGCACTCCCCTGGGATCGGCCCGGGTGGCCGCGCTGACGTCCTCGAGTGCGGTCCCGAAGTACACGTCATGCGAGGCGGCGTACAGGCCCGGCATCCAGGTCAGGACGGCCTCGCGGGGCACGTCCGTGGCCTGGTCGCTCGGGTACGGCCCGCCAGCGAGCCCCGGGTTCGGCCCCACGCCGAGCATGATGGCCTTGATCTCGTCCGAGGGCACCACCTCATTGTAGATGCGGAAGTCGTCCAGGGAGCCCAGGTAGTACGCGTCGCTTCCGTACTCCGACCGGCCGAGCCAGTTGTTCGTGGTGGTGCCTATGTCCTGCGGCAGGGTGTTCGTGGCGCCGCTGGCCACGACCACTCCGTCGAGCAACAACTGCATCGCCCTGGCCTCGCCGTCGATCACGACCGCGACATGGTGCCAGCCCGTGGCCAGCCTGCTGCCTGCGTTGAGCTGGGACTCCGCGGTCCAGCCTCCGGTCGTGATGGCGAATCGCATGTTCCCGGTGGTCCCGACAGCAGGGAGCAGGAACATGTTCCTCGCGGTCCCTGTGCCGAAATCGAAGACCCTCGCGTAGTACTGTCCCGTCTGGTAGTTCACCCAGACCATGAAGCTGGCGTTGCTGAGCGTGCCGATCAGAGCCCCGACAGGGAGACTGACGTAGTCGTCTGTGCCGTCCAATTCCACGGCCCCACCGATCTGGCCCGTGGTCCAGGTCCCCCCATTCATCAGGAGGCCGTCGTTTCCGCTGCCCGAGGAGTCCGCCGCCGAGGTGCCGGACGTCTCGTCGAATTTCCACCAACCCACCAGATCGGCGTTGGCCACGTCCGCCAGGATCAGGCCCAACACCAGGACGAGGATGGCTGAAGATAGCCATTTCCTGTACATCGCACACCTCCTTCAAGAAAGACCCTAGGCTATACCTCCGGGGACTCACGGAACGCTCAGGCCCCGCGACTCCTCCGCGCACTCCTGACCTTCAGAGACAGACGTTCAAAGGGCGTTCTCACCTCCTTCCTTGCATGGCTGGCGGGCGGCGTGCAAGAGGGGGCATGGCAGGCGCATCCGCCCCGCGTAGGTCCTGAACGGCCTCTGCTGCATCCCGGTCTCCAAGTACCGCGACGAAGATGACTCTGCATCCGTTCCGGGTCGTGTTCTGTTGTCCGCCCTCGCAGGGGGGATCGCATGGACGGGCACCCAGGGCCTTAAACCCAGGCCGTATATATGGTAGCAGAGCGGCACTCTTCGCACAACCCCTTTCTCGCAGAGATGCAGCAGGGATCCGTCTTGCGAGCGGCCCGCGGCCCGCTATAGTGTGGCCTGAAGGGTCAACGAGGTGGTGGATCAGGAGGCAAGGACTTGGACCCGCAGTACGCGCTCAAGATCGCGGCCGAGCTGAGGCTGGCCGAAAGACAGGTTGGGGCTACGGCCCTGTTGCTCGAGGAAGGGGCCACGGTCCCGTTCATCGCACGGTACCGAAAGGAGTTGACCGGCAGCCTGGACGAGGTGGCCGTCACCTCGATCCGGGACCGCCTCGCCCAGCTCCAGCAGCTCGACGAACGAAGGGACACGATCCTCCGGACCGTCCAGGAACAGGGCAAGCTCACGGACGAGTTGAGGGACCGGATCCTGGCTGCCGAGACCCTGGCGGCCCTGGAGGACCTGTACCTGCCCTACAGGCCCAAACGGCGGACCCGCGCGACCGTGGCCAGGGAGAGGGGCCTCGAGGGCCTGGCCCGGTTGATCCTGGAGCAGCGCCCGGACCTGGACCCTGTTGCCGAGGCCGCGGCCTTCGTGTGTCCGGACAAGGGAGTCGAGTCCGCGGAGGCGGCCCTGGCCGGGGCCCGGGACATCCTTGCAGAGC
>JAGOQT010000266.1 GCA_018007255.1 Phycisphaerae bacterium
GTATACACCCCTTGAGGGGTCACAGAAAGGGACAAACACGCCCACCGCACCCGCAGAGAACAGGGGTCCAGAGTCGACCCCCTTCCTGACTTGTTAGGGCTTGTTCTCGGCTGCGGCCCGTGCCGGACCTGCAACCAGAGAGGCGGTCAGCGGGCAATCCTGGAGCTGCCTCAAGCCGGCCACGACCGATTCGGCGTTGACCCTGGCCCCCGCCTTCCTGGTGTGCTGCGTGTCGTTGAACAGACCGGGGGCCGCCTCCTGCCCCAGGGCGTCATAGCGGTCGGCGGCCAGGGCATTCAGATCGATGTAGTATGCACCGCTCGCCTTGGCGGCCTCCGCGGCCCATTGGACGTAGCCGTCGAAGCCCCGCTTGATCTTGCCGTCCGCCCATTGATTTCGCGGCACGGGCGACAGAACCACCACCTGGGCCCCCTTCTGGGTCGCGTCCCGGACGTACTGCTTCAGGTACCAGCCGTACGAGTGCACGGACTTCTTGCCGCCCGGGGCATTCACGTCGGCCATCTCGTCCCCGCTGCCCCTGCCGGTGACGCGATCCGGGTAGTTCCGCGAGTTGGCCGCGTCGTTGTGGCCGAACTGCACGAGCACCCAATCGCCGGGCTCCACGCGGGCCAGGACACCCTTCCAGAGCCCTTCTTCGATGTAGCCCCGGCTGGATCGCCCGCCCCTGCCCTCGTTGTACACGTGGATCTTGGCGGGATCGAACATCGGGATCAGCTCCTCTCCGTATCCCCAGGGCCCTGTCTCGCCCGTGCCCGCACCGGTCTTCATGATGGAGTCGCCCACGAGGAAGAGGGCCGGGTGTTGCGTGACAGGGGCGATCTCCGCAGGTCTCGGGGATGGTGCTGGGCTCGACGCCTCGGGCTGCGGCCGGGTGAAGATCGGGGCCTGTCTGGGATCCCAGTTGCCGCCCAGGACCCAGGCGGGATTCGAGTAGTTGGCGATGGTCTCGGCATCGGCTTCCTTCGTCAGGCGTCTGGACACGGCCAATCGCCCGGAGTCGTCGATCGGCCTGCCGTTGGGGTCCCGGCTGTTGTATTCCCAGAAGTGAATGCCGGGCGCCTCCGGGGGACCGTCGAGACGCCACCCGACTCGGGCCACGGCAGAGGTCAGCGTGCAATCGAGCAGGACCACCTCGCTGGCCGGGAACCGGACCTGCCCGACGCGGGACAGCAGGCAGTCCGTGACTCCCGGGGACCCCTCGAACGTGCAATCCTTGTAGACGTAACCGTGGTGGGTCGGCGGATTGCGGATCTGGGTGTACATGCTCTTGTTCCTCAGGGCCCTGAGCCGACAGTCCTCGAAGAAGCACGGACCCGTGCCCCACATGAAGTCGACGTCCCCCTCGATGGTGCAGCGGCGGACGTAGGCCTGGCCGTTGATCTGGAGCGTATCGATGCAGACATGGGTCGCCCCCGCGGAGGGCGAGATCGAGACCAGTCTCAGACCGCCGGCGGCCCGCGAGGTTCCGGCCAGGAGCAGGAGTGTGGCCCCGATGAGTGCGTGAATCCGAATCGATGCGATCTTCACAGATGTTCCTCCCATCCTGTCGACGGTCAGCCGATCCTTGAAACCGGGCAACTCAGACGAGGCCTCGGAAACCGGACATCCGGTCTTCACTGCACGATGGAGTTGCTGACCACGGGTTGGCCTCCGACGAGACCCGGGTCGCCGTTCCGGACGATCACGCAATCCTCGATCACCGGCTTGCAGGGGGTGATCCAACGGCCCGCCTTCTCGTGCATGGTGATGCCGGCCCCGCCGTTGGCGGTGATCAGGCACGAGCTCAGGTGAGGAGCGCTGCCCTCAAACAGCTCCATCCCATGGGACGTGTTGTCCATGACGCGGCAGTTGCGGAACAGGCCCTGGGTGGCCGTGCCCGCCACGCCTGTGGAGCCTGCGCGGATCGTCAGTCCGGCCAGGGTGCAGGCCGCGGTGTTCTTGCTCAGGGTCAGGACCGGGGTCTTTGAATCGCCCTGAAGCAGGGTGCCGCCGACATAGTAGGGGTCATTGGGATCGACCGACTGCAGGGTCAGGTCCTTGTCCAGGATGAGGCCCTCCAGATACACGCCCGGCTGGACCACGATGAGGTCTCCAGGTTGGGCGGCATCCACCGAGCACTGGATCGAATGGAACCTCTTGCCCGAGGTGACATCGGCCACAGGGCCGTTCGGGTCCGACATGACCCCCGTCCGGCTGAGCCATTTCAAGAATGCGCGGGGCCAGGCCGCCACCGCACCGCCGCTGGTGCCCAGGCCGAAGCCGTGGCCGCCGGTGTCGAAGAGCAGAAGCTCGGCCGGAACGGACCAGGCGGTCAGGCCGCTGGCGATGGCCTGGTAGTTCGTGACGTCGACGTAGCTGTCGTCTCTGCATCCCGCGAGGAAGGTCGGGGCCGTGCGGGCCGAGAGATCGGCGGGCGGGTGATGGGGTATCCACGCGGCGTACACCAGAGCGCAGAAGCTGGGGTAGAAGGGAACCTGTCCGACCGCGTCGTACGATCCCTGCAGTCCGGGGCCCTGATCGAACAACAGGCTGTGGGCGAGGTAGCCCCCTGCAGAGAATCCCATGATCCCGATCTTGTTCGGATCGATGGACCACTCCGCGGCCCGGGCCCGCACCATGCGGACCGCCCTCTGGGCATCGGCCACGATGGAGGGATAGATCGTCGGATCGGTGTACTGCAGGGAGGTGCGATACTTGACCACGATACAGGTGATCCCGTATCGAAGGAACCAGCGGGCGACGTCGATCCCCTCCTTGTCCACCACGACCCGCTCGAACGCGCCCCCAGGAAAGATGACCAGGGCCGGTTTGCGTGCGCCGCCGGCATTCGACTTCAGGACCATCAGACTGGGGGTGTCCACGTAGTGAACCGCGCGGTTCAGCCCGAGTGCATTGCGATCCGCGGCCCTGTTCTCGATCCACTCCGCCTGGCTCCATTGGATGGCCTTGTCCGGCACCCCCGCAGGCCACAGGGGCATGCCCAGGACGCTCTCGTTCAACACGACGGTCCCTTCCGAGGACCTCTGGATGAATGAATCAGGGATCAGGTAGGGATCCGTATCCGACGCGCCCCAGCACGCCTGTGCTGCGACCAGGATCACCGTGACGGCCAGGATCTTCATCCCCTGTCTTTGACGGTCAGGTTGATCAGGTGGCACCATACCCATTTCCCCCTTTCGGCCGGGCCCTGATTCGCGCCGGCAGACTTGGATCATAGCAACCCTGCCGCAGCAGATCAACCTTGCCCCTCTGGAAACCGCGGACCTCCGGGTCCGGTCGTGGTCCGGCTCAGCGCCCGACCCGTTTGCAGATCGCTGCACGCGGCCGCCGGTGTGCGCCCGGTCCTCTGGAGGCCCTATTCTCTTGACTCCGAGACGGGCCGGCGGGTATAAAAGAACAGGGTCGGGCCCGGCGTCTCCGGTCTGCCTGGATCTGCGCTTCTCTGAAGGAGGCTTGCCATGTCTCGAATCCTGTTCTGCAGGGCGTCGCTGATCGTGTTGTCCGTCATGGCGGCGGAGGTGGCCACGGGCCAGACCATCAAGATCAACTTCCAACCGGAGGCGGCGACGATTCCGGCCGGCTATCTTCCGGACTACGGCCAGGTGTTCGGCGACCGCAGCAACGGATACCGCTACGGCTGGGACAAGGACGTCACCGGCGATGCGCGGCAGCGAAACAGGAATCCCGACCTGCGGTACGACACGATCGTCCAGATGCAGGAGTCCGGCCCCGCCACGTGGGAGATCGAGCTGGCCAATGGCCTGTACACGATCTTCCTGGCCTGCGGCGATCCGAGCTACAACGACCAGATCAGCACCCTGGACGTGGAGGGCACGATCTTCACCGACCCGGACGGCCGGGACAACTACGACGAGTACAACGGCACGATGATCGTCACCGACGGCCGCCTGACCGTCAAGCCGGCCCCGGGCGGAACCAAGTGCAAGGTGCTGTTCATCGACATCCACAAGGCGGAGATGCCCCGGGCCTACGGCCCATCCCCGGCTGTCGGAGCCCTTCACTCCGACACGCAGGTGACGCTGACCTGGCATGCCGGGGACTTCGCCGCCTCCCACAACGTCTACTTCGGCACGGATGCCAACGATGTCCTCCAGGGCGCCGCAGGCACGTTCCAGGGCACCCTCCAACAGACCTCCTTGGTCGTCGGCACGGCAGACCATCCGTTCCCGGACGGCCTGGTGCCGGGCACCACCTACTACTGGCGGATCGACGAGGTCAATGATCTCCGCTCAGACAGCCCGTGGAAGGGCGACCTCTGGAGCTTCCAGCTTCCCCCCTGGACCGCACGCGAGCCCTATCCGTCGGACGAGGCCGACTTCGTGCACCCGGACGTGGCCCTGACCTGGACGCCGGGCTTCCACGCGCAATCGCACATCGTGTACCTGGATGCCGATCTTGCCGACGTGAACACGGCCACGGGGGGCCAGGCCCAGACCGAGGCCAGCTACAAGCCCGTGGTCCTGGCCAAGGACACGGTGTACTACTGGCGGGTCGATGAATTCGACGGCGTGAACACCCATCGGGGCCAGGTCTGGAGTTTCAGGACGATCCCCCCTGTACCCATCGCGGACCCGAACCTGCTGTGCTGGTGGAAGTTCGACGAGGTCTTCCGCAACACCGTCACAGACTTCTCCGGCTACGACCACTTCGGGACCGTGTTCGGGGCCACCCCCAAGACCCTCGGCCAGATCGATGGTGCGCTGGCTTTTGACGGCGCCAACGACTACGTGGTCGATGAAACCGCCGAGGCCTACCTCAACGGCCTAGGCGCCATCACGGTCTGCATGTGGATCAAGTCCGACGTGCTCGTGACGGATCGAGGCCTCCTCAACGGCGTGGACCCCGACGGCAGGGACCGGTACCTGGCCCTTCGCCACGACCTGGCCGGCGGCAGCTGGGGGGGCACCCGGCTCTTCAAGATGGCCGTCACGTCCCTGCTGCCCGACGGGACCGAGTACCAGCAGCAACTGGAGAGTTCGAGCGGCAAGCAGGTCCTCACGTGGCAACACGTGGCCATGACCTGGAAGGGCGGTGACGTCATCCGTTTCTACATCAACGGGACCGAGGACACCCCGACCGGCAGAACGGATCCCAATGTCGCCGGGGTCCTGACCGGCTGCACCAAGATGATCCTCGGCAAGGGGGCCATGGACCAGGGCGCCACCACGGGCTGGAAGGGCATGATCGACGACGTCCGCGTCTACGACTTCGCGCTGACCGCACAGGACATCACCCAGGCGATGAGAGGGGAATCGGACGTGGCCTGGGATCCCACCCCTGCCAGGGGCTCGACTCCGGACCTGCAGCGCGCCCTACCCCTGACCTGGAAGGCCGGGGCGAACGCAGCTCAGCACGACGTCTACCTCGGAACGAACCGGGACGCCGTGGCCGGTGCCACCGTGTCGGACCAGACCGGCATCTATCGCGGCCGCCAGGCCGGCACCAGCTACACGCCCCCCGAAGGCGTGCAGTGGGCAGGCGGGCCGTATTACTGGCGGATCGACGAGTACAACACCGACCAGACGATCACCCCGGGCCGGCTCTGGCAGTTCACCGTCGCCGACTTCCTCCTCGTGGATGACTTCGAGGCCTACAACGACATCTTAGTCAATGAGGAGGGCAGCAACCGGATCTACAAGGCCTGGGCCGACGGATATGAGGATCCGGTGAACGGGTCCGTGGTAGGCTATGCGCAGCCCGACTTCGACGCGGGGGAGCACTTCGTTGAGACTGACGTGGTCCATGGGGGCCGCCAGTCCATGCCCTATTTCTTTGACAACATCGCCGGGTATTCGGAGGCGACGCGGGCCCTGGCCTACCCGCGGAACTGGACCGAGCAGGGCGTCCGGACGTTGTCC
>JAGOQT010000265.1 GCA_018007255.1 Phycisphaerae bacterium
CTATGCCCCGCTGGTCCGCTTCGCATGCGAGGCCTCCCAGGTCCTGTACAAGCGGGCCTATGCCGTGGAGTGGGAGGCCGTGTTTTCCCCGGACCAGACGTTCGCGGTCACGGCCACGGTGTCGGAGAGCCCCATCCGGCATTCCGGGTATGCGGCCCTGTGCGTGAAGGACGCGATTGCGGACCGGTTCCGCGACCTCTTCGGCCAGCGCCCGGATGTGAACACCGAGTCCCCGGACGTGTGGGTGAACCTGTTCATCCTGGGCAGCAAGGCCGTGATCAACCTGGACACCTCCGGCGGGTCGCTCCACAAGCGGGGATACCGCAGGCGTACGATCGCGGCCCCCATGCAGGAGTCCGTGGCCGCGGCCATCATCCAGGCCTCGGGCTGGGAGGGCGAGCGGCCCCTGTACGATCCCTTCTGCGGTTCGGGTACGCTGCTGAGCGAGGCCCTCATGCACTACTGCCGCATACCCGCTGGGTACCTTCGCCCCCGGTTCGGCTTCGAGCACCTGCCGGACTTCGATGCCCAGGTCTGGCGCAAGGTCAAGGCCGAGGCCGACGCCGCAATCCGGCCCATGCCCGCGGGGCTCGTCGCAGGCAGCGACTCGGACGCCAAGGCCGTGGCCGCCGCCCGGCAGAACCTGGATTGTCTGCGGGGCTTCGGCGCGGTCGTGCTTGCCAACAAGAGGTTCCAGGACATCGAACGGCTCGAAGGCACCACGATCGTATGCAACCCGCCGTTTGGCGTCCGGATGGGGGACAAGGAGGAGGCTGCGGCCCTGATCCGGGAGTTCGGCGACTTCCTCAAGCAGCGGTGCACGGGCTCGGCCGCGTATGTCTACTTCGGGGACCGTGAGATGATCAAGCGGATCGGACTGCGCCCGGCCTTCAAGATGCCCCTGCGCAACGGCGGACTGGAAGGCCGTGTGTGCAAGTATGAGATGTACTGAGGGAGAGAACTCAGGACTCAGGACTCAGAAGCCAGAATCCAGAAGCCGGAAGCCAGAAGCCAGAAACTAGGAACCAGGAGGCCGTCAGACAGAGCGTGTGGGAGTTCACACCGCACGGTCTGGGTCGACGGACTTCCTCTGTTGCCTCGCCGCGGACCTGAGCTTCTTGACCTTAAGGCGGCGCTCTTGCGAGGCCCGGGTCGGCCTGGTTGCACGGCGGCTCGCGGGCCTCTTCCAGGCCTGGTGGATGAGCGCAGCCAGGCGATCCATTGCGTCTTGACGGTTTCGTTCCTGCGTCCGGAACCGACGGGCCTCAATGAGCAGGACCCCATGCTCGGTCACCCTGGAGCCGGCCAGCCGGATGAGCCGTTCCTTGACCTCGTCCGGCAGGGAAGGGGATCGGGCCACGTCCAAGCGGATTCGGACCGCAGTGGAGACCTTGTTGACGTTCTGGCCGCCCGGCCCTGAAGACCGGAAGAACTCGAAACGAAGCTCCTTGGGGTCGATCCTCATACGCACCTGAACGAACGCTCCTCACGCCGTCTGCTCCGGGCCACAGGCCATGCATGATACGCGTGGACCTGTGTCACGGCAAGCCCTCCGATCCCGAATCAAGGGGGTGAGAGCACCTCGTTGACGGCTCCATGAAGGAGGGCTACTCTGATCCCTAGGGCTGGGTGAGGATGGGGCCTTTGGACCTATGGCTGACCTGAGGCTGGTAACCTACTGTGGGCTCTTCTGTGATCTGTGTGCACAGCGCTGTAGGATTCCGTCACTCGCCAAGGACCTCCGCCAGGCCATGGCCAAGGAGGGCTACGAGTATTGGGGTACCCAACTCGCCCACTTCGCGGACTTCTGGGCCTTCCTGGGGCAGATCTGCGATCCCGATGCGGCCTGTCCAGGATGCCGGCAGGGGGCTGGGCCCGAGTTCTGCGGGATACGGAAGTGCGCTCGCCGGCATGGCGTCGAGGTCTGTCCCTTTTGTGAGGGGTACCCCTGCCAGAGGGTGCTTGAGTTGGCCAAGGGCTACCCGACCCTCATCTCAGATGGCAGGCGGATGTGCGAGATCGGGCTCGATCGCTGGGTCGCGGAGCAGCAGGAGCGGGCCAGGACCGGATTCGCCTACGCGGACATCCGCTGTCATCCCTATAGGGTCCCTGAAGAATGATGTGGAGGTACAATCCAGATGTCGAAGGGGCCCCTATCACGCAAGCGACAGGATCATGAGTCTCCTGCGGCCGTTGCCCAATGGGGCTGGCGATATCACCACATGGGCGTTCCCACTGACACCCCTCGACCCGGCGAGCGATACATCGAGCACTTGAAGATGTACGTCGAAGGCTTCGACACGAGCCCGTATGGGATCGAGTGGATGCGGTTCGAGCCAGGCTGTCCGATATCCGAATTGGCCAGGACCGTGCCCCACATCGCCTTTGAGGTGGACGACCTGGACGCCGCCATCAAGGGTAAGACCCTGCTTGGAGAGGTGAGTTCACCCTCCGAAGGCGTCAGGGTGGCCATGGTTATAGATCACGGTGCCCCAGTGGAGCTCCTTGAGTTTCCCAGGGCAGAGGGTCGCCCTTAACCTGACAGCGGTACAGGAAGGCGTTCGATCCGAATTCAACTTCCGGATGTGTGCCTCTTAAGGGCCTCGGGCAAGGAATCAATGAGGTCTGTGGAGATCAGGCTCACCTGGCTCAGGCGCTGGGCCGCGATATCGCCGGCCAAGCCGTGGAGGTAGGTGCCCAGGACGGCGGCATCCAGGTCGGCCAGGCCCTGGCCCATGAGTGCGGCGATGATCCCGGTCAGGACGTCGCCCGATCCGGCCGTGGCCATGCCCGGATTGCCCGTGGTGTTCACGTAGACCCGCTTTCCGTCTGTGACCACCGTGCCTGCGCCCTTGAGGACCAGGGTGCAGGGGACCTGGCGGGTGAACTGCTCGGCCAGGGCCTGCCGGTCCGCCGGCATCTCGGCCCGGGTGACGCTGGACCAGAGCCGCCGCATCTCCCCAGGGTGGGGCGTGAGCACCAGTTGCGCCCGGACAGCCTGTGCCCAGCCCCGGATTCGGCTGACGTTGTTCAGACCGTCTGCGTCGATCAGCAGCCGGACGCCCTTCAGGCCGATGAGCCGCTCGGCTATGGATCGAAGGGCATGGCTCTGGCCGATGCCGGGGCCGAAGACCACGACGTCGTGGTCGGCCACCGCATCCAGGATCGTGCCGATCGCCTCTGTCGAGATGCGGCCTGCGGAGTCCTCGGCCAGGGGGATCGTGGTGTAGCAGGGATCGAGTGCAGCCACGATCGGCAGGGCAGTGCGGGCAGTCGCAATGCGGACCAGGCCCGCGCCCGCGCGGAGGGCCGATCTGCCGGCCAAGGCAGCGGCCCCGGTCATGCCAAGGCTGCCTGCCACGATCAGGACCTTGCCGTAATCCCCCTTGTGGCCGTCCGGCCTCCGCGGGGCCAGTCGCGGCAACGCCACTACGTTCTCCATCCCCTATCGCCTAAAACCTAAAACCTAAAACTTAAAACTGTTACTCCTGCTTCCCTTCTATCTTCCTGTGGATCATCGTCGCGGTCACAGCCGCTGAGAAGCCGTTGTCGATGTTGACCACAGTAACCCCGGACGCGCAGCTGTTGAGCATGGTCAACAAGGCGGAGAGGCCGTGGAAACTGGCCCCGTATCCCACGCTGGTCGGGACTGCGATGATGGGGCAGCCGACCAGCCCTGCGACCACAGAGGCCAGTGCCCCCTCCATGCCGGCCACGACGATCAGGCAGTGGGCCTGCCGGAGCCTGGGGACCTGGTCGATGAGCCGGTGCAGACCTGCCACGCCCACGTCACAGACCAGTTCCGTGCGCTGGCCCATCAGCTCTGCTGTGACCTTGGCCTCCATGGCGACCGGCAGGTCGGCCGTACCCGCGGTCACGATCGGGAGGACCGCCTCGGATCGCGGGAGGGGGGCCTGCTCCAGGAAGATGGCCCTGGCGAGCTTGTCGTATTGGGCGCCGGGGCACATGCCGCTCTGGATCAGTGCCTCGAACAGAGACGGCTCGGCTCGCGTGGCCAGGACGTTGTGGCCCGTATCGGCGAGGCGCCGGAAGATCTCCACGACCTGGTCCGTGGACTTGCCCGGGCAGAAGATCACCTCCGGCAGCCCGAGCCGGAGCGGGCGGTGATGGTCGAGTTTGGCGAACCCGATGTCCTCGAACGGGAGGTGGCGGAGGGTCTCCATGGCCTGATCGACCTCGACCCGGCCTGCCTTGACCTCTTCGAGCAACTGCCTCAACCGTTCCGCGTGCATGTGAGAGACTCCTTGGGCTGCAGCGCAACACAGTATAGCCGATTGGACCGGCCGGGCAAGCGGGGCATCTTGGCACGGGCAAGGTTATGAAGGCCTTGCAGTAAGGCTGCGTCCAGGATCCTCCATTGGGTTGGTCAAGGTGCGACATGGGTGTACCGCATGCGAGACGCATTCAATCCAAAGGGCTTGGCCGTTCCTGCAAGGGAGCCGCTTCGTGGGCTTGTTTGAATGGACCCCTCGACTTCGGCCTTCTTTCAGTAGGTCCCTCGCATTGCTCGGGATACCGCCGGTCGGGATGACAAGGTCCGGTCTGGATCCCCATGCCGTCCACCACGACTTGGTCATCCCGAGGGTGATCGAGGGATCTCCTGAACCAGTCTCCTTCCTCATCCGCTTGCCCGCAGGAGTGGGGTGTGCGATACTCCCTCCCATGTGCGGGACAAGGACCTACGCCGTGTATATCCTGGCAAGCGCAACGGGGACCCTGTATGTTGGCATGACGGGTGATCTGAAACGGCGGATCTGGCAACATCAGAACGAGCTGGTCGAGGGCTTCACGCGGAGGTATGACGTCACCCGGTTGATCCATGTGGAGTCCTTTGGCGACGCCCTGTCCGCTATTGCCAGGGAGAAGCAGATCAAGGCCTGGCGGAGGGAGAAGAAGGTCAGTCTGATTGACTCCTGCAATCCCCAGTGGCGGGACCTGAGCTCGGAGTTATAGGGAACCGCTTCGCGGGGGTGTTCCAGTGGATCCCTCCGCTCCGGCCCGGCAGGGCCGTGCCTCCGGTCGGGATGACGGGGGTCCTGGTCGAGCACCCGTACTGTGGATAAGGAGCCGCTTCGCGGGGTGAAGGCCTTCTCGGGGTGACAGGCTCATGGGACAACCCTCCCGCAGGCAACGACTCTGTCATCCCGAACGAAGTGAGGGATCCTTCGACTGCGCTCAGGACAGGTTCTGTTGAACCAGCCTTCTTCCTTCTTCTTGAAGAAACACCGCAGGCCCTCTGGGGCCAGCCAGGACATCGTGGTTTCCAGTGTGCCCTGTGGCATTTCCGACGCCGGAGGGTACGATGCTGTGCGTGGCCACACTGGAAGTCACGGCTCTGACCAAGCGGTACGGGTCGGCCAGGGGGATCGAGGATGTGACGTTCTCCCTGGGCGAGGGGGAGGTCTTCGGGTACGTGGGTCCAAACGGCTCGGGCAAGACCACGACGATCCGGTGCATCATGGGCCTGCTGCGGCCCACTCGCGGCGAGGTCCGCGTGCTGGGCCTGCGCGTGGGCGCGGGCCGGGCCACTGGCCATGGCCAGATCGGGTATCTGCCCGGGGACTTCCGCACCTGGCCTGGGATCTCCGCCAGGCGGGCCCTTCGACTCCTGGCCACACTGGGGCACGGCGACCCGGCCACGGCCAGGCGCGAGGAGCTGGCTGCGAGGCTGGATCTCGATCTGGAACGTCCTGTGGGCGATCTGTCCAAGGGCAACCGTCAGAAGGTCGGGGTGGTCTACGCCCTTCAGAACCGGCCCCGGATCCTGATCCTGGACGAGCCCACGATCGGCCTGGACCCCCTTGTCCGTCGTGTCGTCCTGGATCTGATCCGCGAGGCTGCCCAGGCAGGGACAACGGTCCTGCTCTGCTCCCATGACC
>JAGOQT010000008.1 GCA_018007255.1 Phycisphaerae bacterium
GTAGTGTACAGTGCGGGCCATGGGCCTGCAAGGGAATTCAACCGGGTACCAAGCCCCGGCAAACGGGAAAGGGAAGGGGAGAGGGGGGTACGGCAACCGGGATGATCAGGAGGGCGGGCCTGGGTGGGCCGCAAACGTAGAGCAGGGCGCGGCGGTGCACATGGAGAGTCGGTAAGAAGGCCCTGGCTAGTCGGCCTTGAAGTCCTCTTCCTTGGCGGCCTCGGGCTGGCCTGACGTCTCGGCCTCCTTGGCCTTCTTCTCTCGCTGGATTGCGTCGTAGATCTCCTCGCGATGAACGGAGATGCTCTTGGGTGCGGTGATGCCCAGTCGGACCTTGTCCCCCCGCACGTCGACGATGGTGATCTTGACATCATCGCCGATCATAATGGACTCATCTTTCTGTCTGCTTAGGACCAACATGATGAACTCCTTTTTTTGTTGGCCGGCCTCACCGGGTTACCCGCCTTGGCCTATGATTGTCCATGGGATCGTGCTCACCACGATCCCTTCAGGTCTCGGTATCGGCCAGAAGGCACGTACGGTTAACGAGGTCCTGCGAAAAAGCAGCGCTGCGGGTTGCCCCTGGGCGTCCGTATCGGATACGCCCGGCCTGCTCCGCCTTATAGGATGCTGTCGTTGGTGTGGGTGGGCGAGCGGACGATTACGCGGACCTTGGACTCGCGGATGGGCCTGATTTCGATCGCGGGCTCAGCCGGGTTTGCGGGGGTGTCCGCACTCGTATCGGACGGCCAGCCAGTAGCCGGCAGCGGCGCCCAGCGCGCCAAAAGCCACCATCTGGACCGGGAGGATGGCCATGACCGAGGTCTTGAAACAGGTGGCAGGGTAGGCGCTCGCCAGGTCCTCGAGCGCATCTGCCCTGGCGTAGAACAGACCGGCAGCCATGGGGAGGACCGCGCTGGCCACCGTGGGCCAGCATGGTCCCAATCGCGAGATCTTTCCTGTGACGAACCCCGCGGTGCCAAACGCGACCATCACGGCAAAGACGATCTGGGCCGGGGCCGGTTGCGTTGCGATGTCTCGCCCGGCGAGCTGCGTGCCTTGGGCCAGGATGGCGACGACGACGTATCCGATGGCCAGACTCATGACCAGGGCGACCGCAGCATCGAGGAGGAGATTGGCCTTGGAACGGGTATCCTGGAGTGGGTTGTGAAAGGTACCGGACTGGGCGGGCCGCAGCCTTGAGGCGACCCACACGCCGGCCAGTCCGGAGCCGATCAGGGCCAGCCAGAACAAGGAGTCCCATCGCAGCGACGCGTAGATCCCCGCGCGCTGAAGGCCTGAAGGGGCCCGCTGCATGAGCGAGCAGATCTCATGCGAGCGTATGGCCCACACCGCCAGGCCGGCGGGCACGGTCAGAAAACCGATCGGGCGCCCATAGGGCCAGGCCACGAAGTAACCCCCGACTCCGACCAGGAAGGACAGCCCCACCAGGAAGACCGCCTCTGGAGTGGCGACATTGGCCGCAGAGACCACACCCATGGGGTCTTTCGACGCAACCACAGGCCAGGCACACAGTCCGAGCCCCACGGCCCCGAGGGCAAGGGCTGCGCCGATTCTCAGTTTGGTGACCCAAGACAGTTCCACAGATTGGTTCCCTGATACCTGGTCCATACCTTACCGGCAGGCGGGAGGGCGGTCAATCTGAATTGTGTCGCCTGGTTCGATTGACAGTCTTGCCCTCCGGCTGCTACCCTATCCCCATGGGTCCGCGCAGTCCCATCTCGGCCTTGGCTATGTTCCTCTTTGTGTGGGGCTGTGCTCCTCGCGAGGGCGGTGCGCCGGTTTCAGAACAGGTGACGATCGGCGATCTGGCACCCCAAAGGGACGGCAGATCGAGCCCTTCGTTGAATGCGACCAACCTGGATGTCCTCGTCTTTCAGGTCCCTTCGGAGCGGATCAGGGACCTCCGTGGTCTGTGGGACATCCTGCGCACGGACGCCTTCCTGTACGGACACCACCAGGCCTTTCGCTCCAATGCCTTTCGAGTCGCCCGAGGCACGGTCCAGCAGTGGGATTGGATCCTCGGTTCGTTGAGCGAGGCCGGGGCTCGGCCGGGCGGCACGGTGAGCGTATGGCTGACCGCCGATGAGGAGAACGACATGACGGTTGCGGTCTTGGGCGAGCCCCAGAAGGTGGCCTTCCTGGACAACGAAGGCCGGCCCCAGGAGCTGGCCTTGGGCCCTGGACGCCTGGTCTTGCGTTTCTGGACTGAGCCCATGACCTCCTCGGTACCCTCTCGCCGTCTGGTGGCCTATCCCGTGTTCACGCGGGGCTCGCGGAGACGCGAGGGCAGATGGGCGGCCCTTGCCAAGGATCAGGAGGTCGCCTTCAGCGGCGCAGCCTTCTCCACACCCCTACAAGAGGGTGATGTCCTGGTCCTGGGGCCTGAGGAGTACTGCGGCGATTCCTCTACGCTGGGGGGGATGTTCTTCTCTGATCCCAAAGGCCAGATGACTGTGGAGCCAGGATCGCCCACCCCCGTCCAGGTGAAGGGGGCCGTACGGATCTACGCCATGATGTGCACCCGCCTGCCTGAGGAGGCGCAGTGATCGGCCCGACTGTCGCCCTGACGCGATGCCAGGGATACGACCGTCAGCGACTTGCGGAGTGCCTGCGCAGGCAGTTTGACCTGTTGGGGGTGAGCCGTCTGGTCCGGCCTGGCCAGCGGGTCCTGCTCAAGCCCAACCTCATTGCGCCCAGCCCGGCCGAGGCCGCGGTGCAGACGCATCCCGCGGTGATCGTCGAGGTTGCGCGGCTCGTACAGGACCTGGGCGCCACGCCCCTGGTGGGGGATTCTCCGGCCTGGGGCACGATCGCCTCGTGCGCGAAGGCCATGGGCCTGGATGCGGCGCTTAGGGCGGCTGGGGTGCGCCTGTGCCCCTTGAAGCGGCCCAGATCCTGTCGCCTGGGCGACGGGCGGGCCATCGTGTCCATTAGTTCCGTGGCCTTGGACGCCGACGTGGTGATTAATCTGCCCAAGTTCAAGGCCCACCAGCAACTCCTCTTCACCTTTGCGGTCAAGAACGTGTTCGGTTGTGTGTGCGGCAAACGCAAACCGTATTGGCACTTTGCCCGGGGCGGGTCGCCCGAGGAGTTCTGCGAATTCCTGATCCAGGTATACCAGATAGTGCGACCTGCGGTGACGATCATCGACGGGATCACGGCCATGGAAGGCCCCGGGCCCATCCGGGGTCGGGCCAAGCCCTTGGGCTGGCTGATCGGCGGCGCGGATCCCATCGCATGCGAGAGGATCTGCGCACGCCTGGTCGCTGTAGATCCTGAGCGGGTCCCCCTGATCAGGACGGCGGAACGGATTGGGTTTGGGTGCGGCCAGACCGACGAGGTCGTCCTGCTGGGGGATGACCCGGAAGAGGGGATCTGCACCGACCTGGTCCTGCCCCCGCAGATCCCGATCCGGTTCTCGCTGGCCCGGGTCGTGCAGAGCGTGGCCAAGGGCCTCCTGGGAGCGACCGTCCGGTAACCAGACGATTCTGGCCGGCTTGGACCAAGGAACCGCGGGCCGAGCCCGGTTTTTCATTAACCCCAAGGGCTGCGAATTCGATATAATGGATGCAGGCCAGTCCGGGACCGCTCGCGGGGGCGGACCCTGCCATTGCACTGGCCCCTAGCGCACAGCGAAGGAGAGCAGAGAAATCCATGGGATGGGCCAAGACCCATATTGTCTTCCTCTCCGCCCTGACGGTCCTTCAGGCTCGCTCGGTGGCGGTGCCCGCTGAGGTCTTCAAGCGGGACGCCCTGCTGGATGCGGGATACTGCATCCAGATCGTGCAGGACGGTCCGATCAAGCTCAGTCAGGACCCGCGGTCGCAGGACCCGTACCATACCTACAGCGGATGCAGCACGCTGACCGTGCTGAGCAACTTCCCGGCCCGACTGACCCTGGACGTGGAGAGCACCGGGGCCGTGGGAGGCAAGTGGCAGGCCAAGATCCAGCCTCCCGTGGTGAAGCGAGGCAAGTCGAGAGTCGAGGTCTGCGTACAGGGCTCCAATGTTCTGATCGAGTTGCACCCTGCCGGCCAGCAGATCAAGGTCGCGGAGATCTCCGTGGTCGTGCTTCCCCTCTAGTACTCCAGGTGCAGGACGTCTCCCTCCGCGTGCGCAGTAGGGAGAAATGGCAACTGCACAAGAAGGCGAGGGCGGGTCTTCAGGGTCTCATTCCGCCCAGGATCTCCAGAGTCAACCACAGAAAGGGTCCCTCGGTAGACAGAAAAGCCCGCCGCGCGGTGTGCCGGCCTGCCTTGCGGCAATTCGCTGAGCCCGGGCAAAAATGGGGTTGAATTCCGGCCTCTCAGGTATTAGATGGGCGTACAGTACTGGGACGCACTTGAGATCGGCCGGGCTATGCCTTTAGTGACATTCTACTTTCAGCTGCATCAACCGCTGCGCCTCCACAAGGAGCGGCCAGAGTCCCTGTGGGAAGAGGAGAATCGGGAGGTCTTCCTCAAGGTCAGCGAGCGGTGCTACCTTCCGGCGACCCAGATGTTCACCGACCTTGTGGCTGCGCATCCGGAGTTCCGGATCTGCCTGGGTATGTCCGGAACCTTCCTCGAACAGGCCGAGCGCTACCGGCCCGAGGTCCTCGTGGCCCTGTATGAGCTCTGTGAGGCGGGGCGGGCGAGGAACCAGGTGGAGCTGCTGAACGAGACCTACTACCATTCCCTGGCCTCGTTGTTTGGAGAAGAGTCCAAGTCGGAGTTCAAGGAGCAGGTGTCCCTGCACCAGTTGGAGTTGACCAACGTCTTGGGGGTCCAGCCCACCAGCTTCCGCAACACGGAGCTGATCTACAACAACGAGGTCGCCCTCGCGGTGGCGGAGATGGGCTTTCAGACCATCCTGTGTGAGCAGCGCAGCGACCGAGGGAGCTCGGAGTGTGTGCTGCCGTGCGGTCCCAATCGGGTGCTTCGGGCCAAGGGGGCGAATGGCAAGGCCTCCAACCTGATCGTGCTGGGTCGGAACCGCGATCTCAGCGACGACATCGGGGTCCGGTACGGGACGACGCCGGTCAAGGCCGAGTACTATGCGGCCATGCTGGCGGGCACGGGAGGGGAGGTCATCCTCCTGGGATTCGACTATGAACACGTGGGTGAGCACATCGAGGCCTCCACCGGGATCTTCGACTTCTGGCGGGAGCTGCCCAAGGCCCTGTCGGCCCGGCCGGAGATCACGGTGTGTACGCCCAGCCAGGTCGCCGAGCGGTTCAGGGAGGCAGAGTGCCCAATCCTGGACGTGCCGGTCTCGTGCACCTCATCGTGGTCTGATGCGGAGCAGGGCACAAGCCGGTGGCTGGGGTCCTTTACACAGAAGGAGCTGTTCAGAGACATCCAGACCTTGATGCGCGACGTTCGAGGCGCAGGGCACGAGTTCCTGAGGCAATATCGCCTGCTCACGATCTCGGACCATTGGTACTACCTGCACGAGGGCAGAGGAGCGGACCGGTGGGCAGAGGAGGATCTGAGCCCCTATGGGTCCCAGGCTGCTGCGGCCTTTGTGCTGTCGCGGGCCATCAACCAACTCCGCCACTCGGTCCACAACTTCAACATCCTCAAGAGGACGCAGCGGACGCCGGTCATCCTGATCACACCGGAGACGGCCCGCCTGCCCTCGACCGGGATGGGCCAGTTCGCCCAATTCGTTTCCGGCAAGAGTGGAGGCATGGGAGAGGTGGTCTCCGCCCTGTGCAAGGGCCTGGCGGAGCGGCGCATACCGGTCCACCTGGTGACCCTGAACCTGACGCGGCGGTTCAGGGAGGAGGCGGGGCTGACCGAGATGGAGTGGGTCCAGAAGCGGCACCGGATCGATCCGGAGAATGTGCACCTGGCGACGTCCTCCGTGTTCGAGGAGTACCGGAGTGCCTATGACGGCGACCCCCTGGTCAACGCTGCGGAGTTTCAGAAGCAGATTGTGAACGTGACCCTCACGGACATCCTGAGTCGGTATGGGGGGCGGGGGCTCCTGCACACCAATGACTGGATGGCCGGGGGCATCGTGACGGCCTACGCCAACCTCATCGGCATCCCGGTTCTGCACACGGTCCACAACACCCACACGGGTCTGATCCCCGTGGACTTCCTGGGGGGGGTCAGTCTCTCGAAGATGTGGGACCGGCTGTACAGGGCCTGGAACCGGGGCGCGGACTGCGTGGATGCCCAGGCCACCGCGATCAAGAACGCCACCAAGATCAGCTACGTGGGCGAGCGATTCCTGACCGAGGTCCTGGAGGACCACTTCCTCGACCAGCCGATCGTCCCGACCAGCGTGCGCGAGGAGACCAAGGTCAAGTTCCGGCACGGGGCGGCCCTGGTGGTCCCCAATGGCATCTCGCCCGATGTGTTCCCCGAGAACCAGCCGGAAGACCCCCGCCCAGACCGGCCCGGCCTGGCCCGCCGCTACGGACCGGACGAAACGGACGTGGTGGCGGCCAAACGGGCCAATTTGGCCAAGCTCCAGCAGAAGATGGGGCTATTGCCCGACCCGGATGCGATCCTGCTCTACTGGCCATCCCGTCTGGACCCCATGCAGAAAGGGGTCACATTGCTGGAGCAGATCGCGCAGCGGTTTGTGGATACCCACCCGGGGGTCCAGATCGTGGTCATCGGAGATCCGGTCGGAACGGATCCGGCCCACGCGGAGATCATGGGCCGGATTGCCTTTGCCTCCGGAGGCCGGATCGCCTATCGTCGCTTCGACGAGGCCACGAGCATCCTGGGCTACGCGGCTGCTGCAGACGTGTTCGGCGCCTCGCTGTACGAACCGTTCGGCCAGATCGACGTGGTGGGGAACATCTATGGGGCCACAGCCACGAATAGGGACACGGGAGGGTATGCGGACAAGATTACCCCGTTGAGCATTCGGGCGTGGGGGGCCCCCGTGGATCGGGGAAACGGGTTCCTGTTCAAGGACTATGACGCCCAGGGCCTGTGGTGGGGCCTGGACAGGGCCGTGGGCAGCCATCGGTACTTCCGTCGAAGGCCGGATGAGTGGAACCGCCAGATGCGGCGGATCATGCAGGAGGCCCGGGACGCCTGGAGCCTTGAGAACATGGTGGCCGGGTACATGATGGCGTATCAGCAGATCAACGGTGGGGAGCCTTTGGTCTAGCCCTCAGGTGTCCGGGCGCACCGAGGCTATTGCAGCCTGGAGGCAGTGGCATGCCTTCGGCCGCCGGTCCTCCAAGTTTGTGCAATTCTCCCAGAATGAGACCGAGTTCTCCGTCTTCAATCTGCAAGCTATTCAAGATGCTCAGAATCCACAGAAGAGGGCCCTGTGGCCATCCTATAGTCCCGCCCCTGTTTCCGCGTCCCATGTTTTGGGTCATTTTTGGTTGACAAATCAGCAAAGAACAGGGATAGATCCGGCAAGCCAAGGCAATGCTACCCCATACCCAAGGAGAGACAGATGAGCGAAATGTTCGCAAACCTCAAAGAGCAGTTGGTGGCCTTCGGTCCAACCCTGTTGGCCGGGTTGGCGGTGCTCGTGGTGGGCTGGCTGGTGGCGATCCTGGCGGCCCGCCTGGTCCGCCGACTGCTGAGCAGGACCTCTGTGGACAACAAGGTCGGCAGATGGATGAGCAGCGAGGACTCCAAATCGCCCATGCCGATCGAGGACTGGGCGGGGCATGCGGTCTTCTACCTGATCATGCTCATTGTGCTGATCGCGTTCTTCGCCACGATCAAGCTCACCATGGTGACGGAGCCGCTGAACGCCGTGCTCAAGCCATTCCTGGCTTACCTGCCCCGGCTGGTCGGTGCGCTGGCCTTGATCCTTGTGGCGTGGGTCTTGGCCACTGCACTGAGGAACCTGATCCGGGCCGCGCTGAAGGCCGCGAATCTGGACGAGAAGATGGGCGTGGCTGCAGCCCCGGGGTCCAAGCCCATGCCCTTGAGCCAGACCTTTGCGGACGTCGTCTACTGGCTGGTGTTCCTCATCTTCCTGCCCCTGGTCCTCCAGTCGTTGGACCTGCAGGCCTTGCTGGAGCCGGTGACGACCATGTTCAACAAGGCGTTCGCCTTCCTTCCGAACCTGGTCTCGGCTGCGGCGATCCTGGCAGTCGGCTGGTTCATTGCCCGCATCGCCCATCGCTTCGTGCAGGGCCTTCTTGCGAGCGCGGGATTGGACCGTCTCAGCGAGAGATGGGGACTGGCTGCGTCGCTGGGCAAGCAGACCTTCTCCGGGGTGATCGGGTTGGTGGTCTACTACGTCATCCTGGTGCCTGTGCTCATCAGTGCGCTGGCCGCGCTGAAGCTGGAGGCGATCACGCGGCCCGCTACGGACATGCTGGGCAAGATGATGGATGCCCTGCCCAACATCATCGGGGCTTCGCTCGTTGTGCTGATCGCCATCGTGATCGGGAAAGTGGTGTCCGGCATCGTGAGCAATGTGTTGGCCGGGGTGGGTTTCAACAATGTGTTGGTCAGACTGGGCCTGGCCAAGGAGCCTCCGAAGGGCCGGCAGACGCCGGCGGCTGTGGTGGGCACGCTGATCCTGGCGGTCGTCGTCCTGCTGGCCTCTGTCACGGCGGCGGACATGCTCGGATTCCGGGCCGTGGGGGTCCTGATCCACGACTTCATCCGCTTCGCCGGACAGATCCTAATGGCGATCCTGATCTTCGCGCTGGGCCTGCTGCTTGCCCAGGTGGTGGGCAAGGCCGTGTCGACGAGCGACCTGCGTAACGCCGGGCGCCTGGCGATGTTGGCGAGGGGGGTCATCCTTGTGCTGGCGGGGGCCATGGCGCTCCGCCAGACGGGTGTGGCCGATGACATCGTAAACTTGGCGTTCGGCCTGACCTTGGGCGCGGTGGCCGTGGCCTTTGCCGTGGCCTTCGGCCTGGGCGGACGCGACATGGCCGCACGCACGCTGGAGGAATGGCGGGCCTCGCAGTCCGGGGACAAACCGAGGTCGTGAGGCTGCTGGAAGATGACTCGCTGGGGGCCCTGCAGCGTGCACCTCGCGATGCAGGCCGGCGGCTGTGAGGACGTTGTATTCGCAGGTGCAAAGGACCCGTCGGGCTTCGGAACCGGCGAACGTGAAATCAGGGATCGCAGGGACGGGCCTCTCGGGCGCGACCGCCCGAGGCAGTCGAGGGCAGGCAGGCGATGTCCAGATTCCTGGCTGCAGCGGTCTCGTCGGGCCGCGAGACCGGTGTGGTCACTGGGGCCTCCTTGAGCTTGGCCGGATCGGTCCTGGCCAACTCGACGATCTCGATCATGGCCGAGATGAACGCCTCCAGGGTCTCCTGGCTCTCGGTCTCGGTCGGCTCGATCATCATGGCCTCTTTGACGATTGTGGGGAAGTATACGGTAGGGGGGTGAAAACCGCGGTCGATCAGGGCCTTTGCGATGTCGATGGCGTGCACGCCGTGGTCCAGCATCTGCTGGGTTGGGCTGAGCACGCACTCGTGCTTGCAGATGGCGTCGACGGCGGGGGCATAGTGGCCCAGGAGACAGGCGCGGACGTAGTTCGCGTTGAGCACGGCGTTCTCGGCGACCCGGGGGAGGCCGTCCTTGCCGAGCATGAGGAGGTAGACGTAGGCTCGCAGGACTACGCCGAAGTTGCCATAGAAAGGGGCCACTCGTCCGATCGAGTCGGGCCGGTCGTAGTCCAGGGCATAGGTGGCGTCGTCGTGCCGGACCACGACGGGGACCGGCAACAGGTCCGTGAGCCCGTCTCGCACTCCGACCGGGCCTGCACCCGGGCCTCCGCCGCCGTGGGGCGTGGCAAAGGTCTTGTGCAGGTTGACGTGCAGGATGTCGAACCCGAAATCCCGTGGCCTGGCCTTGCCGAGGATGGCGTTGAGATTCGCGCCGTCGTAGTAGGCCAGGCCGCCCACCTTGTGGACCAGGTCGCAGACCTCGCGGATCCGCGGCTCGAACAGGCCCAGGGTATTGGGGCAGGTCATCATCACGCCCGCCACCTCGGGTCCCAACAGTCTCTTGAAGGCCTCCATGTCCATGGTGCCCTGCTTGTTGGTGGGCACGGACACGACCTTGTATCCGGCTGTGGCTGCGCTGGCCGGATTGGTCCCGTGTGCGCTGTCCGGCGCAAGCACGATGGACCTCTGCCTGCCCTGGCCGCGGTGGTAGGCGGCCAGGATCATCATGCCCGTCAGTTCTCCGTGGGCCCCGGCCATGGGCTGCATGGTGAATCCCGCCATGCCCGTGACCTCACGGAGGAAGAGATCGGTCTCGTACAGGATCCGCAGTGCCCCTTGGCCGAAGGGCTCGCCCCCGCGCACCTGGGGCAGCAGGGGGTGCAGACCCGCAAGGCCGCCCCAGGCGGCGATCCGCTCGGCCACCTTGGGGTTGTACTTCATCGTGCACGAGCCGAGGGGATAGAAGGTGGTGTCGACCCCGAGGTTCCTGCGGGACAACTCCGTGAAATGCCGGACCACATCCAACTCACTGAGCTCCGGCAGGTCTGCGGGCTCGGCCCGCAGCAGAGGCTCGGCGATACGCGAGGAGGCGGGGACATCGCCCTGTGCGACCCGCAGGCCGCGGCGCCCGGGCACACCCTTCTCAAACACGAGCTTCATAGCACGGTCTCCAGGGCCTCGGCCAGGCGGTCGATCTCCTGCCTGGTCCGCTTCTCCGTGACACACACCAGGACGGATCGCTCCATGCCCGGATAGTCCCGGCCCAAGGGGAACCCGGCGGCCATGCCCAGCGCGAACAGCCGACACAGCACGTCCGCTGCGTCCCGGGGCAGGTCAAGGACAAACTCGTTGAAGAAGCAGGGGGCCTTGAAACGGGGCTGGACGCCGGGGACTGCGCAGAGCCGGGTGAAGGCGTACCCCGCCTTGTCCGCGCAGGCTCGGGCCGTCTCCTGCAGGCCCTGCTTTCCGAGCAGGGTCAAGTAGGCGTGGGCCGCCAGTGCGCACAGGGCCTCGTTGGAGCAGATGTTCGAGGTGGCCTTGTCGCGGCGGATGTGCTGCTCGCGGGCCTGGAGGGTCAGGACGAAGGCCCTGCGGCCCTGTCGGTCCGTGGTTTGGCCGACGATCCTGCCGGGCATCTTGCGCACGAGGTCCTTGCGTGCAGCCATGAACCCCAGATAGGGCCCGCCGAAGGACATGGGCAGGCCCAGGCTCTGGCCCTCCCCCGTGGCGATGTCGGCGCCCATGGACCCCGGCGTCTTGGCGATGCCCAATGCGATTGGGTAGCAGGACAGGATGAGTAGAGCGCCCTTGGCATGGGCCTGTTCTGCGAGGTCGCTGAAGTCGTCCAGGCACCCGAAGAAGTTGGGGTTCTGGACGAGGACCGCCGCGGTCCGGTCGTCCAGGCGATCCCTGATCTGTGCGCGGTCCACCAGCCCGTCCGTGCAGCGGGTCTGTTCGAGGCCTATGTCCAGGTTCCGCGTGTGGGAGCGGATCATGGCCCGGTAGATCGGATTCACGCTGTCGTCGATGAGGACCTTGGACCTGCCCGTCACCTTGACCGCCATCATCAAGGCCTCGACCAAGGCGGTCCCGCCGTCGTAGAGCGAGGCGTTGGAGACCTCCATTTCGGTCAGCCTGCAGATCAGAGATTGGTACTCGTAGACGGCCTGGAGCGTTCCCTGGGAGGCCTCGGGCTGGTAGGGGGTGTAGGCCGTATAGAACTCGCTCCGGCCGAGGACCGCGTAGACTGCAGCAGGGATGAAGTGATCGTAGAAACCGCCGCCCAGGAAGCAGACCGGGAGCGTGGACTCGTCCGCGGCCAGCGAAGCCACATGCTGCCGGACCTCCTGCTCGCTGAGGCCTGCAGCCAGGTCCAGATCCGGGCAGAGGAGATCAGGCGGGACGTCCGCAAAGAGGTCCTCCATGCTCAGGCCGATGTGCGAGAGCATCCGGGACCTCTGGGCATCCGTGTTGGGTATGAAAGGCATGGTTCACCTCGACCCCAGTGATCCGAGCCCGGCACTCAGGACTCGGCCAGGTACTTCTCGTACTCCGTGGCGTCCATCAGGCCCCGGCCAGGGTCCGGGTCCGTTAGGGTCATCTTGCAGATCCAGCCTTCCTGATAGCAGCTCTGATTGATCCTCTCCGGCCTGGACTGAAGCTCCGAGTTGACCTCACGGATCTTGCCTGCGACCGGGGCATAGACATCGCTGGCGGCCTTGGAGCTCTCGACCACGCCGAGGGGGTCGCCCCGGGCAAACGTGGCATCCGCTGCGGGTAACTCCACGAACGTCACCTCTCCCAACAGCTTCTGCGCGTGGTCCGTGATGCCGACCGTGGCCACAGTTCCGTCCAGCCTCACCCACTCGTGTTCCTTCGTATACAGCAATCCCGGCATGACGCCCATAGGTCCTCCCATCTAGAACTTGGCGAATCTCGGCAGGAATGTGCCACGGAGGTCCGGTTCCAGCAAGTCCCCCTTGGCCACGGCCTGCCTCCTTCCCTGTTTGATCTGGCCTGGGTTGCGGGCCAGGTAGTAGACCCCCATGGGAGACCCCGTCTCACCGGGGCCGCTCTCCACGTAGGCCAGGGCAATCTGGTCGTCCCCGGCCGCTGCGCAGCTCAGGACCCAACCGATGCACCGGCCCTCACCGTCCAGCACTGCGTCGCTGGCGCGGACCGGGCGGACGCCCTTGCCCCCAGGCATACGGAGCCTGGCCACTCGCATGGCCAAGTCCAGTGAGGCTCGCATCATGGCGGCCCGGCCAATGAAGAAGTCCTTGTCCAGCTTGACGGCCCAGCCATACCCGGCTCCGAAGGGCGAGATGTGCAGCGGCCCGTCCAGCTCATGGCCGTACAAGGGCAGCCCGGCCTCGATCCGCAGGCTGTCCCTGGCCCCAAGCCCGCAGGGCACAAGGCCTTTGGGCTCCCCGACCTCCAGCAGGAGACTCCATACCGACGAGGCCTTGGCCGGGGGCACGAGCAACTCGAAGCCGACTGCAGACCCGGTGTACCCGGTGCGAGAGAGGATGCATGGGATCTTCTGGATCGAGGTCTCGATGAACCGGAATGGCTTCAACTGGGCCAGGAAGAGGCTGTCGGAGTCCACCAGGTCCTCCAGGATCTCCAGCGACTTGGGGCCCTGGAGGGCCACGTCGACCATACCGCGATCTCCCAGGGCCGGATCGCGGAGGTCCCGGACGGTGGGCTTGTGGGTCAGTCCCATCTTGGGCCGCTCCGCATCCACGATCCACTTGTCGTGCAGGAGACCGTCCAGGTAGGCCTCGATCTTGGGCTCATTGGCCGCGTTTACGACCAGCAGGAACGCCTCGGCTGCCCGGCGGTACACGATCACGTCGTCCAAGACAACGCCTGCCGCGTCCAGCACGTAGGAGTATTGGGCATGGCCGACCTCCAGGCGAGAGACGGCGTTGGTCGTGACGGCCTGAAGGAACCCGAGGGCCTGTGGTCCTATCACCTCCAGGACACCCATGTGGGTGCAGTCGAACAGGCCTGCGGCCGCCCGCACGGCCTTGTGTTCGTTGCTGATCGAGGTGAACCAAAGAGGCATGACGTACCCGGCAAAGGGGGCCATGGGGCATGCGGTCGCTCGCTTGATGTGCTCCTGGTACAGCAGGGTGCCGGTCGGCTCCCTTGCCGGCGGTTCGAACACAAACTCCTTCTTCAACGCATTGGCCTCCAAAGGTCGTCTCATTAAGTCTACCAACCGCTGCGATCATGGATGGATCATAGGCGAAACCGGGCCCCCGTCAAGGGCTCATCTGGCCGAGTGGGGAAGCGCAGGTTGCCCGGTCAGCAGGGGGGCCCCGTGCCGTGTCCGACCGCAGAGATCCTCTGTGACCCGGCGAGGTCCCGGTCCCTTGTCTAGGGTCCTCGCCGAGGCCCAAGGCCTCAGGGCGTTTGCGGGCCAGCCCCCTCCGCCCTCGAAACCAGGCCAATGCCCGCGAGGACCACCATGCCGCCCAAGGCCGTGGCAGGCGTGACGGACTCCCGGAGGACCAGATAGGCCAGGAGGCTCGAGCCGACGGGCTCGGCCAGTGTGACCACGGAGACCAGTGTGGCGGAGAGGTATCTCAAGGCCCAGTTCAGTGTGGAGTGGCCCACCAGTTGCGGGATCAGGCCCAGGGCTGCAGCCCACGCGTACGCGTAGGGGGTGAATCCCAGCATGGGCTGGCCGGATGCCCCCACAACGGCAAGCAGCACCACCATGGCCACCCCGTAGACCACGGCGATGTAGGCGGTCAGGGACAGATGCCCCCTGGCCCTGCGCCCAATCATTAGGTATGCAGCCACGAAGAGGGCCCCCGCCAGGGCCAGGAGGTCTCCAAACAGGTGATCCCCCCCGTGCCCGAAGTCCCCCCACCCGATCACGACGCTCCCGAGCGTGGCCAGGGCCAGTCCCGCCACGGTTGCCGGTCCGATTCGCTCCCCCAGCAGGACCCAGGATCCTGCGCCCACAAACACAGGCCCCAGTGAGACCAGGACCACAGAGCTGGCCACAGAGGTGTAGTCCAGGGAGGCGATCCAGGTGGCGAAGTGCAGGCCGAGGCACACCCCTGATGCCCCCAGGAGTCCCCACTCCTTGAGGGGGATTGAACGGATTTCGCCCCTGCACCGGATCATGGCCCAGGGCAGGAGCACTCCACAGGCGACGGCCAGCCGCCATGCGGCGATAGACAAGGCAGGCATGCCCTGGGCCTGGGCGAGGCGGATAAAGACCGATGCGCAGGAGATGGCCACGATGCCGGCACCCAGACCCAGTGCCAGACGGAGACCAGACACGGGCCTCGGGTCAGCGTCAGCCATGGCCCGAGGTTCTACACTGCCATCGCCCCGGCCGCAAGACCGAGCCATCCCACATTCGCCCCGGCCCTAGCCTGCCCGACCGCGAGTCTGAGTGCCGGGTCGCTTGGTCAGTGCTGCCTCTGCCCGGTCGCCTGGATGTCGTCGATGTTCCAACCGGGGTAGGCGATGGAGTCGTCCGTGGGGCCGATACCCCAACGGAAGAAGACCGTGGCCTGTCCGTCCCCCACGGAGGGGGGCACAGGGTACTCCACGAACTGCCAGGCCGCGTCCGAGATCCGGGACTGGCCTGCAGCCCATAGGTCCAGCCACACGACCCCGTTGTTCGAGACCTGGACGATCGCCTTGTCATAGGGGGACTCCAGGCCCAGCCACCGCCAGAAGCCCAATCGGATCGCCGTGTATCCGGTGCAGTCGATGGCCCCGGTGGTGGCATACCTGGTCTGACCCATGGAATCGGCGTAGTCCCCGTCCAGATTGGTCCCCACCACGTTCACGCCAGTGCGACCGGAGGTCGGGTCGCCCCTCCATGAGCCCTGGCCCGTGGGGCTGCCCCATGCCCACCCCTCGTCCAAGGACCAGCCCGGGTCTGTGTCCAGGCTGGCGTGGTAGATCGCATCCGGCAGCACCGTCATGTCAAGGGCCCGGCTGTCCTGGCGGACCCCGTCCGTGACCAGGACACGGAAGACATAGGTCTGGAGGGCCTGGTCTGCTGTGGGCTTCCAGACCAGGGTTTGGCTCTGCCTGTCGAACCAGGCCCCCTCCGGCAGTCGCCCGACACAGAATCGCACCGCCAGGTTGTCCGGATTGGCAGCGGTCAACCGGACCCGCACGACTTGGCCCGGATAGACCTCGGTAGGCACGGACCCAGGATCCAGGCGGGGCGGCCTGGATGCCCACCCGGAGCCCTGGGGATCGTGGCGGAACAGACCCCAATCCACGGTCTCCGAGGTGTACTGCCCGGGCAGATCCAGCACATGGAACCGGTAGTCGTCCCCGCCCAGCAGGACCTCCGCTCGTCCGTCCTGGTCCAGGTCGGCCAGGGCTGGGGTGACCGTGTTCGATGCACAGACCCCCAGCCTGGGGAAGCCGGTCACGAGGCTTCCGTCCGCGCTCCAGGCCGTCAAGGCTGCGCCCCCCGCGGCCAGGAGCAGATCCTTGTCCCCGTCCCCATCCACGTCCCCGATCAAGGGTTCGCACCGGACCGGGTATCCCAGGATCGTCTTGGGGAATCCAGCCTCGGTGAGCAGGCGGCCCGTGGAATCGAAGGCGAAGAGCCCCGTGTATTCGAAGCTGTCGTCATCGATCAAGGCGGCCACAAAGACCTCGGCCAGACCATCGCCGTCCCAATCCCCTGCGACCAGGGTCCCCGACGTGCCGAAGTCGCCCGGGATCTGGGCCGCCCACAGCGTGGTTCCGTCCAGGTGCACGGCCTTCACGCTGTCGCCCGTACAGAACACGACCTCAAACACGCCGTCCGCGTCCAGGTCGGCGATCACCGTGCCGATCTTGCTGCCTCCCCTCCATCGCCCGAGCATCTGGCCCTCGTGGTCCAGGATGTAGGTGTAGATGTTGGAGGTGGCCGGGGCATGCCCGCAAAGGGCGATCTCCACATCCCCGTCCCGGTCCAGGTCCGCCGCGCTGAAAGGTCCGCTGACCTCGTAGAGTCTGGACCACATCTGGGTCCCGTCGCCCTGGAGGGCGATCAGGGCCTTGCTGCCCTGCGCGGCCACGAGGATCTCGCTGTCCCCGTCGCTATCCAGGTCCGCCAGCACGGGGCTGGACTCGATCAGGGTGTCCCAGTCTCCCACTACCTGGGGCCACTGGCCGGAGACCCCCTGGCCGCTCTCTGCATGCCATGCGTGGACCGAGCCCCAGTCTGTTACGGTCACGACCTCCAGGTCCGCATCCCCGTCGAGGTCTCCGACCACACTCGTCAACGGGTAGGAGTACTCGTCGAGGCTGCGGGGCCAGCCAGGGAGGGACTGACCTTCAAGGTTCCAGACGTGGGTGGCATTGCCGTACTCGAAATCGGTGGAGGTCCACGCCAGGGACTGGACCACCTCAGGACGGCCGTCTGCATCCGCATCGAGACAGACGGGGCTGGAGTAGAAGTCGGTGTAGAGGAAGGCGGGTCCGGACAGGGCAGGCGGCCAGTCCCTCCTCTCCGCACCCAGAGGCACGCCGAAGGCCTTCTGATCCGTGTGGGTTCGACCGTCCAGGTGCACGGCCAGTCGCAGGATGTAGGACCCTGCGCCGGGATTGACCATGGACAGATGCACCAAGCCATCCGGTGCGACCGTTCCGCTGGGCGAGGCCTCCTCCACGACCGTGGTCCAGACCTCCTGCCCGCAGGCCCTGTAGTCCAGGCGATAGGCGTCTCCCAGGATGAACAGGGTCACCGGGATCTCGGGAGACTGTACATCGAACTCCTCCCTTGGCCTGGGCCCCGCGATCTCCCCCAAGGGGTACCGATGGGTCACAGCCTGCAGGGCCCTCAGTCCGTTCACTCGCCCCGTGCCCAGGTAGCCCAGGTTGGGGTCTACAGAGCCGTACTCGATCGGATCCGTGGTGTTCTCGAGGATCGCGCGGACCTCCATGGCCGTGAGATCGGGTCGCTCGGACAGGAGCAGCGCCGCCACCCCTGCCACATAGGGCGAGGAGAAGGAGGTCCCGTCCACGCTCGTGTACAGGGCGTGGAGCGTGCAGGTCGCCATCTCGGTGCCCGGTGCGGACAGGTCCACCCACAGACCGAAAGTGCTTCCGTCGCTGCCATCCCCCCACCGGGCCCGCATGTCCTCCCCGCTCGTGGCGGCCACGGCCAGCACAGAGGCGTAGGCCGCGGGGTAGTTGGGCCGGTCCGTGTCGGCGTTTCCGGCCGAGGCCACGAGCAGGACCCCCAGGGCGGAGGCATGGTCCACAGCCTCCTTCACCAGGAGGTCGCCCTCCGGCCCGAACTCGTCCGCCCCGAAGCTCATGTTGACGATCCTCGCACCGTTGGCTGCTGCGTACCTGAGGGCACCGGCGACCTCGTCCGATGTGTACTCGTCGCTCAGTCTCAGGGGCATGACGCGGCACCGCCAGGTCACGCCGCAGGAACCGATCCCGTTGTCGCCCGAGGCCGCGACGATGCCGGCTACCATGGTCTCGTGATCCGCGTAGTAGTAGGAGCCCGTGGGGTACACGTCTGCGTCCGATTCGCCGAAGTCCCAGCCGTGGACGTCGTCGACAAACCCGTTGTGATCGTCGTCCGTGCGGTTGCCCGGGATCTCGCCCTCGTTGACCCAGATGTTGTCCCTGAGGTCGGGGTGGTTGATGTCCACGCCGGTTCCGATCACGGCTACGACGACCTGGGGACTGCCTGTGGTGATGTCCCAAGCCTCAGGCATCTGGGCCAACCGATGCGCGTACTGATCCGCAAAGAGGGGGTCCTTGGGCACGGCAAAGGGGTGGTAGCAGTAGTTCGGCTGGACGTACTCGACGTCTGGGTCTCCGCGCACTTCCTCGCACACCGTCCACACGTCCCTCGCGGCCCGGAGCCGGTGGAGCCGATCCCGGCCCGGTCTCAGGGTGTCCTTTGCTGCACTGGGATGATCGGCCAGGCCATATCGGGTCTTCAGGCGGAGAATCACGCCGCGCTGCACGGTCTCGGGCGAGGCGGTCGCCCTGGGCGCGGAGCTGGCCCTGAGCTTGACGAGGACCTCGCCGGGTACGTACCGCATCCTGAGACCCGGGGTGCGATGCGGATCTGCTGGCGTCCCGACACGGGCCTCCTGGGGTGTGCTCGCGGGGCTTGCGCCCGAGACCCTCGCAACCAGGGGGACCAAGGCGAGCATGCCCGTGAGGACCTTCAGGGCGAGACCCGGCCGGAATGGGCAGACCGTCATGCAGACACCCCTTTCTCCATCGCGCAGCCCGTCCTGCACCCTCGCCCGGCCTGGCCCTCTGGGATGGCCACCCTGCTCAGTTCCCAAGCGGCCCTCCAGGTCCGTTCGCGCAAAAACCACACCCTATGATGGCGGTTTCCTCTCGCAGAGTCAAGGGACAAGGCAGGCTCGCCGCCCGGCCATCAGGATCGAAAGGCCTTGGCTGCTGCTGCGATCGTGTGGGCGATGTCCTGGTCCGTGTGGGAGAGGGACAGAAACATGGCCTCAAAGGCACTGGGGGCCAGGTAGACCCCCTGTGAGAGCATCGAGGCGAAGAACCGCTTGAACCGGGGCACATCCGTGGCCTGGACGTCCTGGAAGTCGCGGACCGGCCTGTCCGTGAAGAAGCAGCTCAGGATGGAGCCGACCCGGTTGACCGTCACGGGCACACCGGCCTCGCGTGCCGCTTGGAGCAGGCCCTGCTCCAGTGCGGCCCCCACTCGCTCCAGGCGCGGGTACGGATCACATTGCCTCAGGAGGTCCATGGTGACGTTCGCCGCGGCCGTGGCCAGGGGGTTGCCGCTCAGCGTCCCTGCCTGATAGACCGATCCTGCGGGGGCCAGCCGGTCCATGATCTCGGCCCTTCCGCCCACGGCCGCACACGGAAGCCCGCCTCCCACGATCTTGCCCAGACAGGTGAGGTCCGCTTGGATGCCGTAGCGTTCCTGGGCACCCCCGAGGGCTATGCGAAAGCCGGTGATGACCTCGTCGAAGATCAGGACCGCGCCCTGCCGATTGCACAACTGCCTCAGGGCAGCCAGGTAGCCGGGGGCAGGGGGCACCACGCCCATGTTTGCGGCCACAGGCTCCACGAGCACCGCGGCGATTCGTCCCGGGTGCAGATCGAACGCCCGCTCGACTGCAGCCGGATCGTTGTAGGGCAAGACTACCGTCAATGCGGCCAGGGCCTGGGGCACGCCCGCACTGGAGGGCCTGCCGGACTCGGCCAGTCCGGAGCCGGCCGCAACCAGCAGACTGTCGCTGTGGCCGTGGTAACACCCGGCCATCTTGACGATGGCATCCCTTCCCGTGAAGCCGCGGGCCAGGCGCACGGCGGTCATCACGGCCTCTGTCCCGCTGCTGACCAGCCTGACCTTCTGGACCGACGGAAAGGCCGCCCCAATTCTGCCGGCAAGGTCGGTCTCTGCCAGCGTCGGCGCGCCGAAGCTCGTGCCCCGTCGGGCCGCCTGACACACGGCGTCCAGGACCATGGGGTGTGCATGGCCCAGGATCAGGGGACCCCAGGACCCCACATAGTCGATGTACGAGTTCCCGTCGATGTCCCATACCCTGGCCCCCTGGCCATGGGAGATGAAGACGGGCTTGACGTCCACCCCGCCGAAGGCCCGTACGGGAGAATTAACGCCGCCTGGGATGACCTCGCACGCACGCACAAAGGCCTCAGCCGAGCGGCTGCGACTCTGCTTGGCTTCCATAGGCCAGGCATTATCGCCGCACTGCCGGCGACAATCAACCATCCGCCGGTGGGAAGGGGGCCCTTGCCGGTCCTGGGGAGGTGCGTTAGTGTACGGGGCAGGGCAGACCCTGTGCACAAGGGGAGTTGACCGATGAGAACTGCAATGTTCATGCTTGTGGGTGTGATGGCCATGCAGCCCTGCACTCCCCGTGCGCGGGCGGCGACCTTTGTCGAGGACCACGGCCGGCTGGCTGTCCGGGGCACGGGCCTGGTGGACGTCCGCGGAGAACCGGTCGTGCTGCGGGGTATGAGCCTCGGGTGGCACAACTGGTGGCCCCAGTACTGGAACGAGGACGTGGTCCGGTGGATGCGGGACGACTGGCGATGCACGGTCCTCCGCGCGGCCATGGGGGTCGAGAACGACAAGGGCTATCTGACCGACCCCGAGACATCCAAGAGACTGGCCAAGACCGTGGTGGAGGCCTGCATCCAGAGCGGCCTGTACGTGATCCTCGACTGGCACGACCACCGCGCAGAACAGCACGTGGACCAGGCCAAGGCCTTCTTCGCGGAGATGGCGGGGACCTATGGCCGGTATCCCAACGTCCTCTACGAGATCTACAACGAGCCCCTCGCGGTCCCTTGGGACACGGTCAAGACCTACTCACGGCAGGTCATCGCGGCCATACGGGAGAAGGACCCCGACAATGTCATCCTGGTCGGCTGCCCCCATTGGGACCAGGATGTGCACCTGGTGGCGGACGCCCCGATCCCAGAGGTCTCGAACGTCATGTACACACTGCACTTCTACGCCGCAACCCACAAGGAGTCGTTGAGGGAACGGGCAGACTACGCCCTGAACAAGGGGATCCCCCTGTTCGTGTCCGAATACGGCGGGTGCGAGGCCTCGGGCAACGGCCCCCTGGACATGGACCAGTGGAAGGCGTGGGTGGACTGGATGGAGGCACGCAGGATCAGCTGGTGCGTGTGGTCCATTGCAGACAAGGACGAGACCTGCTCGGTCCTGGTGAAGGGCGCATCCCCCAAAGGCGGCTGGACCGAGAAGGACCTCAAGCCCTCGGGCCTGCACGCCAGAGACCTGCTGCGGTCTTTGAATCCTTGAGATTGTAGGGCGTCTCTGTGAGACGCCGGTTGAATCATTGCCGTCTGGCACACACGGCCTACAATGGTCCATACATCTGCTGGTAAGGCCAATCTTCGGTCCTGGCCACGAGGCCCTTACGCACAGGATTCTCCTGGATGTATCGCCACTTCTGGGCCGCTGACTCATCCGTGCGGAGCGGCCGGTCGAAGACCCCTTCCCGCCACTGCCAGGCAGGCCGATACGCCTCGTCGAACCATCACTTGAACCATTTGGACATCTGGCTGACCGATTGTTCTCTGTCTCTCGGAGAGGCCAGCAGGTGCACATGGTCTGGCATCGTCAATACGGCCAGGATGTGCCAGCGATCCAGACGTCGTAAGGTATCGAGACACGCCTGCCAGCAACGTTCATTGGTCAGCACGGGTTGCCTGCCCTCCACGCAGAAGGTCAGGAAGTAGATCGTCGCCTGGTCCGTAGGCAACCGGTTCGCAATCCGCGGTGGCCTGGCCATGACCAAACGTCATGAGTTGAATAACTGCCGTCTCCTGATGCCGCCTCACAGAGGCGGCCTACAGACGGCTCACAACATCCCTTGTAGGGCGGGTGTGTCACCCGCCGATCGAGTCATCGCCGTTTCTGTAGGGCGCTTCTGTGAAACGCCGTCGTCGAATCGCCGTCTGACACAGACGGCCTACAACAGGCTGCGGATGGCGTCTCACAGAGACGCCCCACAGGACGCCCTACAGGCCGCCCTACAAGACGGTCGACAATCCCCGTAGGGCGGCATCATCCCATGACCACCTGGACCTCGTTGACGGCTCTCATCTTGGAGACAGGGATCAGGGTGCCCTGGATGGCCTGGCCGTTCAGGCGGATCTCCCGTACGCCCTTCTGGACCCCGGACGGATTCGTGACCTGGATGTGCAGTGTCTTGTTGCGGAAACGGCGAGTGGCCGTGAATCCATTCCAGGAGGCGGGGATGCAGGGGTCTATGCACAGGCCCTGATGGTCCGGCCGGATGCCCAGGATGTACTGAGTCGCCGCGTAGTAGGCCCAGGATGCAGCACCGGTCAGCCAGGGGACGCGTCCCGCCCCATGGCGTGGACTGTACTTGCTGTGCGTGTACTGGCAGTAGACGTAGGGCTCGATCCCCCGGATCTCGGCCCTGTCGTTCAGGGCAGCCGGCATGGAGCGGCGGAAGGTATCGAGGGCCCTGTCCCCATGGCCCAAGAGGGTCTCTGCCATGACGGCCCAGCCCTGGGTGTGGTTGAAGATGCCGGCGTTCTCCTTGGAGCCCTTGTTGAAGAGGACGGACCGGATCTCACTGCACAGGATGTCCTCATAGGGCGGCGAGCAGAGCATGAGGCCATACTCCGTGCCAAGCCGTTCATGCACGGCCTCCATGGCCTGCTCGCCACGAGGTCTGTCCGCGTGGCCGCTCAGGACCCCCCAGGACTGGGGGTTGAGGTAGATCGAGCCCTGCCGGTTCCGGGCAGAGCCGATCTTCTCCCCCGAGGCCTTGTACGCCCTGATGTACCACCTGCCGTCCCAACCGTGTTGGTCGAGCTTGGCGTCCAGGGCCTGGAGGTGCCTCTTCGCCCACGCCACCTCTGCGGGTTTCTTGAGCATCTCGCAGATCTCGATGTAGGTCTTGAGCCCGTACCGAACCTGGAGCGCGACGAAGATCGAGGAGCCCCTGGCGCCCAGGCGGAGGCAGTCGTTCCAGTCGGCCAGGAGGCCCGAGGGCAGGCCCTTTTGGCCGGTCCGCTTGAGGTTGAACTCGATGGCCCTGCGGAGGTGGCCCAGGACCGTGGCCCTGCCCTTGTCCGCAAAGGGCAGGACCTTGCGGTAGAAGCCGATGTCCCCTGTCTCCTTGACGTACAGGGGGACCGCGTTGAACAGCCACAGACAGTCATCGGATCGGTACTCGTCCTCTCTTGGAGGCTTCTCCTTTCCCGGCCTGTGGGTGAAGGCCATGACGATGGGCATGGCCCCGCCCGTGGAGCACTGGCCCGTGATCATGAGCTCCAGGCGGCACGCCGCCTCCTTGGGGATCAGGTGCAGGACGCCCATGGAGTCCTGCACCGTGTCCCGAAAGCCCAGCCCGTCCCGCTCTCCGCTGTAGATCAGGCTGGCCATCCTGGACCAGGAGTACGTGATCAGGCAGTTGAGCGGGCTCCACGTGTTCATCATGCTGTTGAACTCGGCATCGGGGGTGTGCACGGCCAGTCCGCTGATCCGGCGATGCCAGTATCGCCGGACCTTCTGGAACTCCTCCTTCACCTTGGCGGGATCGCCGAACTGCCGCACGACCCGCCTGCCCTCTACGGCCGCGTTGCCGATCCCCATCAAGACGACCATCTCCCTGGACTGCCCCGGATCGAGGTCGATGTCCACCTGGATGGAGCCGCATCCATCGTCTCCTTGCGCCCTGGACCCCGTGCATCGGCCCTGCTCCACGACCCGTGGATTCCGATACCCGTTGTAGGGACCGATGAACACGTCCCGGTCCGTGTCGAAACCCGCGATCTCGCCGCCGGCAAAGGCCAGGAAGGAGTGCCTGTTCTGGTCGCCCTCGAGGAGGCTGTTGCCGCTGGGCAGGGCGAGCACGCTGCTGCCGTAGTCGATGATCCCGTCCACCCAGTCCATGCTCACGATGGCGTGGGAGTACTGCAGATTCAGGAAGTCGTTGAAGCAGTGCCAGGTGCCCGGGTATTCCACGAAGGTGAACAGACTCAGTCGCCGCGGCCCGCTATCTTGGTTCGTGACCTTCAGGAGCCAGCACTCGAATCGCCTGCCCAGGGGTACGAAGTAGGTGGTCTCGGTCTCGATGTTGGAGTACAGGGAGGTGATGACCGTGTAGGCCGTTCCGTGCCTGCACTGGGTCTTGTACTGATCCAGGGGCTTGCCCACGGGCTGCCAGGCATTCGACCAGTAGTCCCCGGACTGCCGGTCGCGGATATAGACCGTTCGGCCGGGCTGGTCCAGAGGGACATCGTCGAATCGCAGTCGCATCAGGCGGCCCTGGGCCGCGGACTGGTAGAAGCTGTACCCGCCTGCGTTGTGGGTGATGACGGCCCCATACTCGGTGGAACCGAGGTAGTTGGCCCAGGACCTCGGGGTGTCGGGCCGCTCGATGACATACTCCCTGCGGGCGTCATCAAAATAGCCGTAGCGCATGGGGACCGCCCCTAGAAGACGTCGGAGTTCTGCTTGAGATCGTCGAGCAGGCGGTCCACCTGGGTGAAGGCGATGGCCGTGTACGTGTCCGCGCCTCCGTAGTAGATGGCGATCCTCCCTGTGTCCGCATCACAGAGGGTGGCGCAGGGAAAGGCCACGTTCGGCACGTACCCCGTGGTCTCATAGCCCTTCTCCGGGGTCAGGAGATAGTCACGGGTCCGATACAAGACCTTGGCCGGGTCATCGATGTCCAGGAGGGCCGCCCCGAAGCTGTAGACGAAGCCGTTGCAGGTCGTGCACACACCGTGGTAGAACAACAACCATCCCTCCGTGGTCTCGATGGGGATTGGGCCCGCGCCGATCTTGGTGGATTGCCACCAGCCCTGTCCGCCCCTGCTCATCACGTGACGGTGACGACCCCAGTAGATCAGATCCGGGCTCTCGCTCAGATAGATATCGCCAAAGGGTGTGTGTCCGCTGTCGCTGGGGCGACTCAGCAGGAGATACTTGCCGCCGATCTTTCTTGGGAAGAGGACGCCGTTTCGGTTGAAGGGCATCAGGGGGTTCGGCATGCGGACGAAGGTCTTGAAGTCCTGTGTCCGGCCCAGGCCGATGGAGGCCCCGTGCATGTCGTCGCACCACACGACGTAGTAGGCGTCCTCGACCTTCACGAGCCTCGGGTCATAGCCGTAGCTGATCGGATCGGGCCTGCCCTGCTCGTCGACCCACTCGACCGGATCCGGGCCGATCTCCCACCGGAGGGCGTCCGGGCTCCTGCCGAAGAACAGGGTGGACCGGCCGTTTCTCTGGTCCGCCCTGAAGACCCCCACGAACCTGCCTTTGTACGGCAGGACCGCACTATTGAAGATCCTCGCGGCCCTGGGGATCGGATTCCAGCCCAGGATGGGATTGCCGCTGTACCGCCACACGACGTCGCGGCTTCCCTTGGGTCTGTCCTCCCAAGGCATGTTGGGCAGGGGCTCCCCGACGATGGTCTTTCTCATGCCGTTCTCCTTACCTGGCCTCCACCCTGCCTTCGCCCTGGTCCTGTCGCCGCTTGGCGAGGCCCGTGACGATCTCTTCGACCCGGGCGTCATGCAAGGGATAGAGGAGCAACAGGATCATGGAGACGACCCCAAGGGCCGCAGGGATGAGGCTGAACAGGAGGACCAGGGCCCTGAGGCTCTGGGGGGTCTGGTCCTGGTTGGGGGTGAATCCGACCTGGGCCATGAGCATCAAGGCCACGTAGGCCCCGAAGGCCCAGCCGAACTTCTGCGACATGGTGGATGCGGAGAAGACCAGGCCCGTGGCCCTTCGGCCGTGCCTCCACTCTGCATAGTCCGCGGTGTCCGCGTACATGGCCCAGAGCAGTACGCTCAGCGGCCCCCCCGTGATGGAGCCCGTCACCTGGAGAAGGAAGATCAGGGGCATCTGGTCGGGACCCAGCCAGTAGAACCCCGCGGTGCTGGCGATGGCCACCACGAACAGGAGCATGAAGGCCCTCTTCTTGCCCACCGCCTTGGCAAACGGGCTCACGAGCAGGGCCCCGATCAGCGAGGACACCTGCCCGACCGTGTTGAAGGCCGAGACCAGGGCGTCGAAGTCATAGGTCTTGGCCCCCACCACGGGCAGGGCCACCTCTCTGGACCCGACCACATACTTGAAGTAGTGGGCGGTTACGCTGCTCCGAACCGCCACGAACAAGATGAAGGTGATCGTCGTGGCCAGCAGGACGAGCCACGGTCCGTTGGTCACCAGCTCAACCAGGTCCTGTCGGACGGACGACGTCTGTGTCCTGGGCGGCTGGACCCGCTCGCGTGTGCCCGTGAACGCGATCAGGAAGAAGACGATCGCCGCGATCCCGTACACCACGAAGGAGAGCTGCCATCCGCGTGCCACATCGCCCCGGCCGAGGACCTTGACCATGGGCAGGAGGGTGGCGGACACGATGATCCCGGCCGCGAACGCGAAGATGAACTTCACGCTGGAGACGGTCGTTCGTTCCTTGGAGTCTGCGGAGATGACGCCCAAGAGCGCGGTGTAGGGGATGTTGATCGCCGTGTAGAGCATCATGATGGCGTTGAACGTCACGTAGGCCCACACCAGCTTGCCGGTCGGCCCCAGGTTCGGCACCGTGAACGTCAATACGCCGACCAGGGCGAAGGGCACGCAGATCCAGAGCAGGTAGGGCCTGAACTTGCCCCAACGCGTATTCGTGCGATCCGCGATCATGCCCATGAGCGGGTCGTTGATGCCATCCCAAACCCGACTGATGAGGAACATCGTGGCCGCTGCAGCGGCCGGAATGACGAAGACATCCGTGTAGAAGAAGGTGAAGTAGAGCATGAAGGTCTGCCAGTACAGCACGGAGGCCAGGTCTCCGAAACCGTAGGCGATCTTCTCCTTGAAGGACAGTCTGTGCAGGTCCTTGTCCATGCCATGCCCCTTCTTGCGCAGAGCCCGTGTGCCCGCCACGGCCACGGCTGGAAGTCTACGCCGGGGCACCGGAAAGTGCAAGGTTCAGGCCATGCACCCCCACGCTGACCGTCCCGCGGTGGCGCACCGGGCTGGACAGGCGCCGGACGGCGCCGGGGCTGTTCCGATCCCAACGGCGACACCTGCTGACGGGCCTGTGCCCGGGGCGAGGCCTTGGGGTACCGCTTGGTCTGGCCTACCAGCGTGACGTGAGCACGGTATGCAGGATCTTGCCCAGGTCCGTGTTGTGGAGGTAGCGGCCGCGGACCGGATCCCGCTTCTGGGCAGCCCGATCAAAGAGGTGGGCATTGCGTCCCTGGGCATAGAAGGGCACCAGGGAGTTGGTGTGCCCGTCGCTGTGCCACTCCACGTCCGGGACCTGTCCTTGCCCGCGGCCGACCGGGGCGGTCCACTTCGGTTCGCCCTTGGCGGACGGTCCGGACCCCGGCCCGGTCAGGTATCCGGAGTCGTGGTCGCTGGTGACGACCAGGAGGGTCTCTCGCCAACTGCTCTCCTTCTGGATCCAGGCCAGCACGGTCTGCACGGCCTTGTCGAACTCCGTCTTCTCCTCGATCATCCGTCCGGTCTGGTTGTCGTGGCTGGCCCAATCCACCGCGCCGCCCTCGACCATCAGGAAGAAGCCGTCGGGGTCGTTGTCCAAGATGTTCAGGGCGCCCTCCGTCATCTCGGCCAAGGTCGGCACATCCCCGTTGTAGGGGACTGCGAAGGGGGCTGCGTTCGGGTCTCCCCTTCGCTCCTGCTGAAGCGTGGTCAGTTTCTTGGCCACGCCGAGCACCCGCTTGGGAGTGGGTCCGTGGGCCAGGGACAGGAACTCTTCCCGCGAGAAGACGACCGTCCAATCGTCGGGCGTGCCGTCCCCATCCGCATCTGCGCCCGTGCCGCGCCCGTCTCGCAGGTCCTCCCATGTCTTGGGGCCGCCCACGTACCGGAACTGCCTGGGCCTGGCGATCGGCTCCCCGTTCGCGTCGAACAGGGGATGGCCGCAGCCCATGATGACCTCCAGGCGGCTCTCGCAGATCATCTGCCTGGCGATGGCGTCATACGAGTCCCGGCTGCGGTGGTGGGCTACAAACGCGGCAGGCGTTGCATGGCTGATCTCTACGCTGGTCACCACGCCCGTGGCCAGGCCGCGGTCCTCCGCGACCTCAATGGCATGGCGCAACGGGCGATGGTCCAGGTCCACGCCGATCGCCGCGTCGTACGTCTTGACCCCGACGGACATGGCCGTTGCGGCCGCGGCGGAGTCCACTGCGCCCACGGCGTCGGAGACGTAGTTGAAGTATCGCCACGCCAGGGCGGGATCATACTCGTGCCCCTCCCCGTATGTGCCCATGGCCAGCTTCACGGGGAAGGAATCATAGGGCGCCCCTCCCGTCTTACCGTGGGCAAAGAGGCTGGTGGCCGCCACGTGACTGTACCCGCAGCCGG